>NZ_JACJDR010000050.1:0-339 GCF_014163655.1 Pseudoalteromonas sp. SR45-1
CAACGTTGATAGGCAAGATGTGGAAGTGGTGTGAGCCATTAAGCTAACTTGTACTAATTACCCGTGAGGCTTAACCATACAACGCCAAACGCGTTTTATGCGACAGTTTAGACAGAAGTTAATATGACTAAAGTAGATATTTACTGAAAGACTTAAAAAAATATTATCAGATATTTTCCAAATTCAGTTAATGCGTAGCGATACGGATTAACGCCCTAATTTGCTTGGTGACAATAGCGTTTTGGACCCACCTGACTCCATGCCGAACTCAGTAGTGAAACGAAACAGCGCCGATGATAGTGTAGCATTTGCTATGTGAAAGTAGGACATTACCAGGCT
>NZ_JACJDR010000051.1:0-326 GCF_014163655.1 Pseudoalteromonas sp. SR45-1
ATTAGCGATGTGGCAGGTAACAGCACCGATATTACCGGCAACGGCACCATTGATACCACAGCACCAAGTGTGAGTGTAGATGCGCCAGTATTAACAAATGACAGCACGCCAACTGTGACAGGCACTAGTGATGCACCTAACAGCACCATCACGGTGACGTTTACAGATGCAGCAAATGCTACTCAAAGCATTGATGTACAAACCGATGCCAATGGTAACTGGAGTGCGACACCAACAGGCACATTAGCTGAAGGGAATTATAGCGTTAGCGCCAGCATCACTGATGCAGCGGGCAACACAGGTACAGGTACAGACAGTGGCGAAGT
>NZ_JACJDR010000052.1:0-325 GCF_014163655.1 Pseudoalteromonas sp. SR45-1
CTACTTTCACATAGCAAATGCTACACTATCATCGGCGCTGTTTCGTTTCACTACTGAGTTCGGCATGGAGTCAGGTGGGTCCAAAACGCTATTGTCACCAAGCAAATTTGGGCGTTAATCCGTATTTCTACGCACTAACTGAATTTGGAAAATATCTGATAATATTTTTTAAGTCTTTCTAAGTAATTTCTACTTTAGTTATATTAACTTCTGTCTAAACTGTCGCATAAAACGCGTTTGGCGTTGTATGGTTAAGCCTCACGGGTAATTAGTACAAGTTAGCTTAATGGCTCACACCACTTCCACATCTTGCCTATCAACGTTG
>NZ_JACJDR010000053.1:0-284 GCF_014163655.1 Pseudoalteromonas sp. SR45-1
CCACGGAGTGATTCATGACTGGGGTGAAGTCGTAACAAGGTAGCCCTAGGGGAACCTGGGGCTGGATCACCTCCTTATACGATTTAGAACTTATTTGTTCGTAGTGTCCACACAGATGATTGTTAATTAGTGCTTATTCTTCGGAATAACTAATTAATATGCTCTTTAAAAATTTGGAAAAGCTGATAATAAAATTCTGATGAATACATTGTATTTATCAAGAGTTTTCAAAAGTAAAAAAAGAATGGTAGCAGTACCATTCAGTGCCATTTAATTAACGTTTT
>NZ_JACJDR010000054.1:0-281 GCF_014163655.1 Pseudoalteromonas sp. SR45-1
AAACAGATTAATATTTCTGTACTCGATATAATTGCGATGGGGGGACGGAGCAGGCTAAACAAGCATGGCGTTGGTAGTCCATGTGAAAGTGAGTAGGTTGGCGACTTAGGTAAATCCGGGTTGCTATTAAGACTGAGACACGAGACGAGTCACTAAGGTGATGAAGTTGTTGATGCCATACTTCCAGGAAAAGCCTCTAAGCTTCAGATTATATGGAATCGTACCCCAAACCGACACAGGTGGTCAGGTAGAGAATACTAAGGCGCTTGAGAGAACTCGGG
>NZ_JACJDR010000055.1:0-279 GCF_014163655.1 Pseudoalteromonas sp. SR45-1
TTTTCTGCAGACGTAAAAAAACCGACTATTTCTAGTCATGCTCTCTACAATTTTAAGCCTTGTGATGTCGTAGTGCCCACAGCGGTGGAGAGTCACAGTGAAATGCTACACTCTCTTTGTGTCTTGAGTCGCTGTGCTCGCCCGACCTACGTGATAGGTGTTGATGTGAGTGTGTATTAATTGCGCACATTTCACTTTTCTTCAGACGTAAAAAAGCCCGAATCGTTAGATTCGGGCTTTCTACAATTTGAAGCCTGGTAATGTCCTACTTTCACATAG
>NZ_JACJDR010000056.1:0-265 GCF_014163655.1 Pseudoalteromonas sp. SR45-1
TTGATAGGCAAGATGTGGAAGTGGTGTGAGCCATTAAGCTAACTTGTACTAATTACCCGTGAGGCTTAACCATACAACGCCAAACGCGTTTTATGCGACAGTTTGACAGAAGTTAATATAACTAAGGTAGATATTACTGAAAAGACTTAAAAAATATTATCAGATATTTTCCAAATTCAGTTAATGCGTAGAGATACGAATTAACGCCCAAATTTGCTTGGTGACAATAGCGTTTTGGACCCACCTGATTCCATGCCGAACTCAG
>NZ_JACJDR010000057.1:0-258 GCF_014163655.1 Pseudoalteromonas sp. SR45-1
TAACCATACAACGCCAAACGCGTTTTATGCGACAGTTTGACAGAAGTTAATATAACTAAAGTAGATATTACTGAAAAGACTTAAAAAATATTATCAGATATTTTCCAAATTCAGTTAGTGCGTAGAAATACGAATTAACGCCCAAATTTGCTTGGTGACAATAGCGTTTTGGACCCACCTGACTCCATGCCGAACTCAGTAGTGAAACGAAACAGCGCCGATGATAGTGTAGCATTTGCTATGTGAAAGTAGGACATT
>NZ_JACJDR010000058.1:0-253 GCF_014163655.1 Pseudoalteromonas sp. SR45-1
AGCCTGGTAATGTCCTACTTTCACATAGCAAATGCTACACTATCATCGGCGCTGTTTCGTTTCACTACTGAGTTCGGCATGGAGTCAGGTGGGTCCAAAACGCTATTGTCACCAAGCAAATTAGGTGCAAAGAATCAATGACAAGCACGTAGTGCTACCATTTTCTTTGCGCAAGGTGCCTCAATGTTAACGCTACGCGCTAAGAGTCACCTCTAAAATTTGGAAAATATCTGATAATATTTTTTAAGTCTTT
>NZ_JACJDR010000059.1:0-252 GCF_014163655.1 Pseudoalteromonas sp. SR45-1
TAACCATACAACGCCAAACGCGTTTTATGCGACAGTTTGACAGAAGTTAATATAACTAAAGTAGATATTACTGAAAAGACTTAAAAAATATTATCAGATATTTTCCAAATTCAGTTAGTGCGTAGCGATACGGATTAACGCCCAAATTTGCTTGGTGACAATAGCGTTTTGGACCCACCTGACTCCATGCCGAACTCAGTAGTGAAACGAAACAGCGCCGATGATAGTGTAGCATTTGCTATGTGAAAGTAG
>NZ_JACJDR010000005.1:0-88874 GCF_014163655.1 Pseudoalteromonas sp. SR45-1
GTGTTATTTATTTTTTAGTACTTATGTCTGAAATTAAAATTTATTTTTAAAAATTAATTCGTTACTTAATAAAATATAATATATTGATTAAATTGGAATTTAAATTAATTTTTAAGTGGTAATAAAGATAAAAGTAATACTTATTTGCTGTACCACACTGTGTTGACATATTGGTAACAATAAATATAACCTTCACTCCGCCTTCGGGTATACTTTTGGTAATGTTAATTGGTAAGTTTTATTTGCCATTTAAATTACCATTACTATTCATACACAATTAAAAACCTGTATAGCGGTAAGATCTAAGTGTTAGTGAATTTCACTAACCTAAGTAGTTAGGTTGTTTTTATGTTCAGGTTTAAAGGAATAAAGATAATGATTAACCACAAGAAATTGTTTATTTGCACTGCAATTACTGCAACCTCAGCGTTATCTCACGCTGCAACTATTAATAACCCTGGCTTTGAAAGCGGTTTTAGTAGTTGGAACGAAACTGAGCCAGCGGCTATTTCATCTGATGCATATAGCGGATCTAAATCGTTAAAAATTCAGGGAAGTCCAGCACGTGTTTATCAATTAGTAAATATTCTGCCAAACACTGAATATACGTTAAGTGCTTATGTACTTGGTAAAGGGCAGATTGGGGTTAACGACTTAAACGGTTTATTTAAAAACAAAACCTTTGATGTATCGTCTTGGACTAAGGTAACTAAAACGTTTACTTCAGCGAATACCAATTCACTGCAAGTATTTGCTAAGCATTACAATAGCTCAAGTGATGTACGCTTTGATAATTTTACATTAGTTGAGGGCAGTAATAATGGCGGTGGCACTGATGATGGTGCAGGATCTGGAGACGGTACAACGATTCCAAGCAGCATTACAAGTGGTAGTGTTTTTGATTTAGAAGGGGATAGCCCTAACCCGTTAGTGAACGATAGTACGTTAGTATTTGTACCTTTGGAGGCACAGCATATTACGCCTAACGGGAATGGCTGGCGTCATGAGTACAAGGTAAAAGAAAGCTTGCGTGTTGCCATGACACAGTCTTACGAAGTATTTGAAGCAACTGTAAAAGTTGAAATGTCTGATGGCGGTAAAACAATTATTTCACAGCACCACGCCAGCGATACTGGGACTATTTCTAAAGTGTATGTTTCAGATACTGATGAATCAGGTTTTAACGACAGCGTAGCGGGTAATGGCATTTTTGATGTGTATGTTCGTTTGCGTAATACCAGTGGCAATGAAGAAAAATTTGCGCTAGGTACTATCACAAGCGGTGAGTCATTTAACTTGCGAGTGGTAAATAATTACGGCGATGTAGATGTAAGTGCACTAGGTAATTCGTTTGGTATTCCTGTAGAAGATGATTCTGAATCTTACTTTAAGTTTGGTAACTACTTACAGTCTCAAGATCCAAATACTCTAGATAAATGCGGTGAAGCAGGTAACTCTAATTCATTCAAAAATTGCTTTGAAGATTTAGGCATTACCCAATCAAAAGTAACAATGACTAATGTTACTTATACCCGTCAAACAAACTAAGTAGTCACTTAATTATGGCCACTCAATTGAGTGGCCATATTAAATATGCGTTTTAATTTACAGCCATTTTTTATTTTTAAAATACACACCAATACCGCCAGTAAGCACAATTAAAAATATGACAAAAGCACTAAACGCATAAGGGCTCTCTGTACCAGGAATGCCTCCTACGTTTACACCTAAAAGCCCCGTTAAAAAGCCCAGTGGTAAAAAAAGTGCTGCCACTACAGACATAACATACATTCGCTGGTTTAACTGCTCAGAAACTTGGTTAGTGATTGTTTGCTGAATAATTTGCGCACGCTCAATTGAACTATCTAGCTCTTCAAGATAACGAATTAATAAGTTGGTGGTTTCATTAAGTTTTGCTTTATCGTCATCTAATAACCATAGGTAGTGGTTATTTACCATTGAGCTAAGGGCTTCTTTTTGCGGTTTTAAATAACGTTTTAAGGCAATAGTTTGGCGTCGCAATTGTGATAAGCCTTGGTTGTCAAACTTTTTACTTGGTTCATCTATTTCTTCTTCAAACTCGTCGAGTGTTTCATCTAGTGAGTCAATAACGCTTTGCATACGTGAGGTTAATTTTTGTGTAATAGAGCACACTAATTCAGAAATGTTGCATGGGCCTTTATTTTCATTTAAACAGGCGAGCGTATCTTGCACCGATAATAAACGGCGCTTACGGGTAGTAATAAGAATGTCTTCGCTAATAAATAAACGAATTGAAACCATGTCTTCAGGGCTTTGTGCTGGATTTAAATTTACACCACGTAAAAATAACATGTGCCCGTTAGTTGTAGCCGTAATACGTGGGCGTGTTTCATCAGCAATTAAAGACTCTAGTTCGTAATCGTTTAAATGAGGCTGTGCCTTGAGCCATTCAACTGCCTCACTTTGGCTATAATCCATGTGCACCCAAAGTTTACCTTGGCTTGGTTGCCAGCTATTTAGCTCATTAGTGCTTCCAATAGGACGAGCGCCGCCTTGTCCATCAAGTACAAGTGCATGTAGTAAACCATTAATCATAATTAGTTCTCATAATAGTGTATTTTTAATACTGTTAACTATAGTGTATCTACTTAGTTGCTTACAGGCTTACCTTTACTTTTAATAAGTTAAGCTTAAATAGCAAAATATATGCAGAGCCTCTATGTTGAGCAAAGTGGTATTTAAAGTACGGCTTAGCAAGGCGTGCATTGTGTGACCAGTTGCTTAAAAAGATCAATTTAATTTACTAATCGACTAGATAAATTTATTTCGTTGGTGTTTTTTGATCTGTAGCGTATAAGTCACTTTTTTATTAAGGGCACATTTATGACAGCAAAGATCACAGTTGGTTGGCGTGAGTGGTTAAGTTTACCTGAGCTTGGTATTAACGAGATAAAAGCAAAAATTGATACTGGCGCTCGCACTTCATGTATTCATGCAATTAACATTGAAGAATACGAAGTTGACTCAGAAAAATGGGTTAAATTTACGGCCCAACCACTGCAAGATGATGAGCAAACGCAAGTCACTTGCAATGCAAAAGTTAAAAAAATGAAGTACGTAACCAGCTCAAGTGGGCAAAAAGAGCTACGCTACTTTATAGAAACGACATTACATGCAGGCGAGCATAGCTGGCCTATCGAGCTTACTTTAACAAGCCGTGCAACAATGAAGTTTAGAATGTTATTAGGGCGTACAGCCATGGAAAATCGTATAGTCGTTGACCCGGCTTTATCTCAACTATTAGGTCGTAAGGTTTAACTATGAAAATCGGTATTTTATCTCGTAACAGAAAGCTATATTCAACACGTCGCTTAATTGAGGCAGCAGAAGCACGCGGCCACGAAGTTAAAGTGATTGATGCATTGCGTTGTTATATGAATATCAACTCTGAGCAACCAGAAATTCACTATCGCGGTGAAAACTTAAAAGAATTTGACGCAATTGTCCCGCGTATTGGTGCATCGGTTACATTTTATGGCTGTTCGGTACTTCGTCAGTTTGAAATGATGGGTGTTTATCCTGTAAACGAATCAGTCGCTATTTCTCGTTCGCGCGATAAATTACGTTCACTTCAGTTACTTTCGCGCAAAGGCGTTGGTATGCCAGTAACAGGTTTTGCCAGCAAACCCGATGACGTAAAAGACTTACTAGAAATGGTAGGCGGTGCACCTGTTGTAATTAAATTACTTGAAGGCACACAAGGCATTGGTGTCGTACTTGCTGAAACACGCAAAGCAGCTGAAAGTGTTATTGAAGCGTTTATGGGCTTAAAAGCCAATATTATGGTTCAAGAATATATTAAAGAAGCGGGTGGTGCAGACATACGTTGTTTTGTATTAGGCGACAAAGTAATCGCAGCAATGAAGCGCCAAGCACAAGAAGGTGAGTTCCGCTCTAACCTTCACCGTGGTGGTAGCGCTACATTAGTTCGCATTACTCCAGAGGAACGTAAAACGGCAGTAGCAGCGGCTAAATCAATGGGCTTAAATGTAGCGGGAGTTGATTTACTTCGCTCATCTCGTGGGCCACTTGTGATGGAAGTTAACTCATCACCAGGTTTAGAGGGCATTGAAATAGCAACAGGTAAAGATATTGCAGGTATGGTAATTGATTTCATCGAAAAAAATGCCTCAAGTAAAGGAACAGCAACACGTGGCAAAGGTTAAAATTAACCGTCCTTTTTCCTTATTAGGAGAAAATGTAGGCGTAGGCGAGCGTAAAACGCTTGCCTTAGAAGCAGCTAAGCTTTACACCCATTCACCACTTAATATTCCTATTGAAGTGGTTAATGGTGTAATGGAAGGCCCTGTGCTTATGGTGTGTGCGGCTATTCATGGTGATGAGCTAAATGGTGTAGAAGTTGTGCGTCAGTTACTTGCTAAAATAGATCCAAGCCAATTGCGCGGAACAATAATCGCTGTGCCTATTGTGAATGTGTTTGGCTTTATTCACAAATCGCGTTATTTACCAGATAGACGCGATATGAATCGCAGCTTCCCAGGTTCTGAACGTGGTTCATTAGCTGGGCGTATGGCTTATATGTTTTTTAATCAAGTGGCAGTACATTGTACTCACATTATTGATTTGCATACTGGCGCTATTCATCGTACTAATTTGCCGCAAATTCGCGCTAATTTAGAAGATGAAGCAACCGCTGAAATGGCTAAAGCATTTGGTACGCCGGCGGTTATAAATGCATCCCTTCGTAATGGTTCATTACGCAGTGAAGCCGCAAATTTAGGTATACCTGTTATTACTTATGAAGCAGGCGAAGCGCTACGCTTTGATCCTATCGCTATTGCGGCAGGTGTGCAGGGCGTTGATTATGTTATGCGCCATTTAAAAATGATCCGTGGCAAGCGCCCTAAAAAGTTACCAGATCCTATTATTGCAGGTTCGACTAGTTGGATACGTGCAGAGGTTGATGGCATTGTGCGTGCACAAGTATCACTAGGGGAGCATGTAACTAAAGGGCAAGTGCTTGCATATATAAGTAGCCCTCTAGGGGATTCTGAGCTTGAGCTTTTAGCGCCTAAAGGCGGTATTGTTATTGGTCAGCAAACGATGCCATTGGTAAATGAAGGTGATGCGGTATTCCACCTTGCTTACTTTGCAAACGACAATAGTTTAGTAGAGCAGCAACTAGAGAACTTTATTGATGAGATAAATGATTTAGATGACGAGCTTAAAACAGCTGAACTAAATAACTAATAGCTAAACTAAATTCTGTTTAGCTAAGCATTAAAAAGCCGCAGTAGGTAATTACTTACTGCGGCTTTTTTGTGGACATTGCTTTATCAACGATGCTTTTTAAACTATGTTTTTTTAGGACCAATAATACGCTTTATAACAGGGGTTTTAGTTGGCTTTGGTTCTTTATTTAAAACCATGACAGGACGGGTCACAAATAAATTGTTAGGGTAAATTACACGGTGCCCATCAATATGTTCAAGTACTACATTCATTAAGCCCATTTCAACAATGCGCCCTTCAACATGATTCGCACCATCAATAATTCGTACCCAATAACCAACGCGGCAATCGTTTTGAATAAACATCAGTAAAAATGCGGTGAGGTTACTCAATAATGACCAAGCGGCAAAAAGCGCTACCCCTAACATGGCAAATAAAGAAGAGCCTAAAACCAATAAACCACGCAGCTCTATACCCCAAAATACTAAAACCAAACACAGTACTACAAAGGCAAGTATAATTTTTAGTAAAAGCTCTGCACGGTATTTTCGGTGCAAATCTACTTTGCCTTTAATCGCTTTTTCGAGTAGTTTTTTGGTTATTTTTAATAGAAGAGGGAAAACCAAAATAGCGATTATAGTTACAACTAACTTATATTGTGATGCAAACAATTCTAAAACTTCTATTATTTCCACATTAGGTCCTGAACTTTCATAACAATTTAATGCAATTGGTATTAGTTTAACGTGTTTGTATTATTTAAAAAGTGTTTTTAACGCTTACTAGCCACTGGACTGAGTCTACATCGTCGTAGCTATCAACAGGGGCGGCAATATCAATGTGGATCATGGTTCCTGAGTTTGCGCGACTCGGTGCCAAACGCAGACCAACGCCTACATTTTTCAATACATGTGCATTTTCACCGTTATCTTCATCGTTAAACCATGCTCTGCCTACATCTACAAAAGCTGCGCCACCCACTTTAAATAGTTGCAGTAAATCGTACTCCCAGTAATAGCGCTTTTCTAAATTAACTAAAAAGCTGCGGTCGCCATGTTGATAATCCATAGGGTAACCACGCAGGCCTGTTTCGCCGCCTAAAGTAAGCTGTTGATCAGCAGTCAGGTTTTTGGCGTATTGCACGCGGGCTTTAACATACCAAGATTGGTCTTCACTGGTATTTAAATAATATTGTACTTGGCTGGTGGCCATAAAGTTTTCGAGTTTTTTCTGTTCTTTATTCCAATAGCCATCAATATCAGCACTAAAACGCCATAAAGTATTATCGTTAGTAAAGTGGGCTTTTTTAAAGTTAAAAGAATACACCGCGCGGCTGTCGTCATTACTTAATGACTCATCTGAATAGCCAATTAAGCTTTTAATATTCCAACCTAAATTTAAATCCTCAGTGCGAGATATACTGTCGAAGTTGCGTACTTTTATGTAGTTATCTTCAAACCAATGGCCGCTTATAAAGGGATAACTTAAGCTTCTGTCATCGGCAAGTGGTGCAAATGTAGTGTCTATAGCTTCAAAGGTATGTTGCTCATCGGTATAGCCTAACGTTAGTCGCTGGGTCCAATTATTATTAAGCGCTTTAGAGTGTCCTATAAATACACGGTTTAAATCGGTAGTTTGATCAAATTCGCTAAACTCTTCGCCGCGTTTATATAGTGACTCTTCGCGCTGCTCAGAATAGCTTAAAATACCGTAACTAAAGGGGGTGTCAATTGCGTAAAATGGATAGGTTAGCTCAAGCAAATGGCGCTTGCCGTCGCTGTTATCGGCGTACTCTAAACGGCCTCGGTAGCGAGTAGATAAAATATTCGGATCGTCGTAAACAAATAAGTAACCGCTGCGATCGCTGTCAGTGGTGCGCGAAAAAGAAAGGCGCTTACCCCACCCAAGCAGGTTAGATTCTCTAAAACCTATACTCGATTTGTTTTCTCCACCGCTTCGACTAAAGTTCACTTCAGGTAAAAGTGTCCATAAATCACGGGTAACCACTTCTACATTAACGTCGCCGTCGCAGTTTTCGGTAGCACTAATTTGTGCATCATATAAGTAGCTTTCTTTACGAAGTAAACGCTCAGATTCTGCGAGCTTTTTAGCGTCGTACTTGTCACCTGGGGAGAATAATAAAAGGTTATTAATGACATCGGGCTCTGTTTGAATGTGAGCGCGATTAGCAAAACGGAATAAAGCATTATTTTCCTCTTCAAGCTCAGTATTAAATACATTAAGTTGCTTGAGCTTTATTGAGGCTATTTTAGCGTTACTATTACTGTGCGTGAGGGTTGTTTTGTCTTGAACTTCTCGGCGTAGGTTTTTATTCGTGCTTAAATCTGTCTGTTCTACAAGGCAGTTATCAGTTTTCATTGAAGATTGTTGTGCGAACGTTTTAGGCACATAAAAGCTTAAAACCGTTAAACTAATACAACATTGTGCTATCCATTT
Organism: Pseudoalteromonas sp. SR45-1; assembly: GCF_014163655.1. NCBI lineage: Bacteria > Pseudomonadati > Pseudomonadota > Gammaproteobacteria > Alteromonadales > Pseudoalteromonadaceae > Pseudoalteromonas > Pseudoalteromonas sp. SR45-1. The sequence continues at coordinate 7,693 of NZ_JACJDR010000005.1, forward strand.
CTTGCTCACCATTAAACCTCTTACTGCTACGTAGCAAATGACTATCGTAATATCAGCTTACATCATTGTTATTATAATGTAAGTAAAAGGTATGGATTTTGAAATTAATTAATTGTTACCCATATTCACTTTTGTTAATAGCCAGCTGGTTTGCAGCGACCTATGCGCTAAGCATTAAAAGCTAGCTTAAATAAAATGCTAAAGCGGCGAGTAAGTGTTCAGCTTCATGACCTTCGGCATTAATCCAGATGCTTTGGCTGTAATGCTCATAGTTTAAATTAAAGGTTTGATGATTATAGGTAAAGCGAACTTGATGGCGATCGGCGCCTGCAGAATATTCGTTGAGTGTTACTTCGTCTGAGTGTAAAAATAATGTACTCCACAGCTCAAAGTCTTCATCGTTTGGTAGCTCAATGGGATTAATCAAAATACATTTGTGTGTATGGTCATATTCTATTTGGGTCATAATGCTCTTAATTAGTAGCTAGGTAATGTCGAATTGCCGTTAAAAATTCGCCGCCGTACTTATTTAACTTAGTAAAACCAACACCTGAGACCTTTAAAAATTCACTGTCGTTTGTTGGCATAAGCTGCGCCATTTCGGCTAACGTTTTATCATTAAATACTACATAAGGTGGCACATCGTCGGCATCAGCAAGTTCTTTACGAAGTGCGCGCAGGCGAGCAAAGAGTTTTTTGTCGTAATTAAATTGCGCTAACTTATCTTGATAAACGTGTTTGGCTTGCAGGCGTGGCTCGGCTAATTGCAGTGCGTATTCACCTTTTAAAATTACACGCGCGGCTTCTGTTAATCTAAGTGACGCACCTTGTGTTATATCTTGGCTAAGTAAGCCTTGATGAATAAGTTGGCGTAAAATACTGAGCCAAAACTCACTGCTTTTATCTTTACCTATGCCGTAGGTACTTAATTCATGATGATTATTATCGCGGATGCGGCTCGTGTTTGCACCGCGAAGTAACTCAACAATATAACCAAGTCCAAAACGTTGTCCCGCTCTGTACACACACGAAAGTGCTTGCTGAGCGACTAACGTACCATCAAAGCTTTGTGGCGGATTTAAGCAAATATCGCAGTTGCCACAAGGTTCGCGTTGATATTCACTAAAATAGTTAAGTAATATTTGACGACGACATGTTTGCGCTTCGGCAAAGCTTGCCATTGCATTAAAGCGTTGTTCTTCTACGCGGCGGCGTTGTTCGTCGTCTATGTCTTCAAAAAAGCGCCTTACGCGACCTATATCAGCTGGATCAAAATACATTATAGCTTCTGCGGCAAGTCCATCTCGCCCAGCTCGACCAGTTTCTTGATAGTACGACTCTATACTTTTTGGAATATCGTAATGCAGTACAAAACGCACATTAGGCTTGTTTATGCCCATACCAAAAGCAACGGTTGCGACCACTATTTGTATATCGTCACGGGCAAACCCGGTTTGTACAAATTGTCGTTGCTCGTTACTCATACCAGCATGATAAGCGGCAGCGTTTAGTCCTGCATCTGCAAGCTTTTCAGCAATGTCGTCTACGCGTTTACGGCTGGTGCAATAAATGATACCGCTTTGGCTTTTTTGCTCCTTTAGGTAGCGAAGCAATTGCACCATAGGTTTAAATTTTTCTTCTATGGTGTAACGAATATTGGGGCGATCAAAGCTGCCAGTATGAATATAAGGCTGTTGTAGTTTTAATTGCTCAACTATATCAAACCGTGTGGCTTTATCGGCGGTGGCGGTTAATGCCATCATTGGGACATGTGCAAAACGTTGCTTTAATTCGTTTAAGCGAAAGTAATGAGGTCTAAAGTCATGACCCCAATGCGACACACAGTGCGCTTCGTCAATAGCAAATAAACTCACATTTAAATGCGATAAACGCTCTAAAAATTCGTGTTGTAATACTTTTTCAGGCGCCACATATAAGAGCTTAATTTGCCCCTGATGAAGCTGTTGATACACCAATTGCTGTTCTTCTCGTGCTAAGCTGTTATTAACGTAAGCGGCTTTTACCCCAAGAGCTTGCAGTTGCGTTACCTGATCTTGCATTAGCGATATAAGCGGAGATATAACAATGGTTACGCCTTCGAGTACTAAAGCAGGGATTTGGTAGCACACCGATTTTCCGCCGCCAGTAGGAAGCAATACAAGCGAGTCTTGACCGTTAATAGCGGCATCAATAACTGCTTTTTGACCGTCGCGAAATTCACTGTAGCCAAACACTTGTTTGAGGACAGTTTCGGGTTTACGCACAAGGGTGCTAGAAGGTGGAGTTGATGTATTCATTGGCGGGTATTTTAGTGGTTTTTTAGTGAGATGTCTTTAGCTGAGTTACTTGATAAATTATTTAAGTGGAGTCTCGTAGTTTTACACTATGTATGTTTTACTCATCTTACCTGTTTTGACATAGAGAATAATAATGAATAAAGAAATGTTAATTGAACAAGTGGGCGCGTTATTTGTAAATGGCATGCCGTTTAACCAGTTTTTACAAATATCGGTTGAGTCGTTAAGCCCTGAACAGGCCAAAATTACGTTCCCGTGGCAGGATGTACTAATTGGTAACCCTGCGCAAAAAATACTCCATGGTGGTGTTATTTCAGCCGTACTTGATAATGTAGGCGGTATGCTCGCTGCAGCAAGTGTAATTGATAAACTCATCGATTTAGATATTACAAGCGTGCAAACAAAATTAGCCACGCTTGGGACTATCGACTTACGTACTGATTATTTGCGCCCTGGTAAAGGAGAGAGCTTTACTGCCAGCGCAACACTTATTCGTTCAGGTAATAAAGTATGTGTATGCAGAATGGAATTACATAACGAACAGTCTGTTCAAATTGCTTTTGGAACCGGCACGTATTTAGTTGGATAAAACGCGTATGGCAAGTAAACTAGCGGCCTTTTAAATCACTAAGTGTGTATTATGTCGATTGATACTGAGCAGCGTAAAGGTGCTATTTTTGCTTGTCTTGCTTTTTTAATGTGGGGCCTTGCGCCAATATACTTTAAGTTGATTCAGCATGTTTCTGCTTTTGAAATTTTAATGCATCGGGTTATTTGGTCGGTTGTGTTTTTAGTATTGGTAGTAAGTGTTTTACGGTATTGGGGTAAAATTAAACGCATTATCGTTCAACCTAAGCTTTTGCTTATGCTTGTTATCACCTCTGCACTGCTTGGGTTTAATTGGGGTTTATTTATATGGGCTATAAATAATAACCACATGCTTGATGCAAGCTTGGGCTATTACATAAATCCTCTTTTAAATGTATTACTGGGTATGCTTTTTTTAGGCGAACGCCTGCGTAAGTTCCAAGGCGTAGCAGTAGCCCTTGCCTTTAGCGGTGTAGTGCTGCAGCTAATTAGTTTTGGCTCGTTTCCGGTAGTTGCCTTTTCACTGGCTATATCATTTGCACTTTATGGTTTATTACGTAAAAAGTTACCGGTTGAAGCCTTGCCTGGCATTTTACTCGAAGCACTTATATTACTGCCTGTCGCACTTATTTATTGGTGGTTAATGGTGCCTACAGCAACATCAAGTCTGCCAGCTAATGATTGGCATACTAATGTACTACTGATTAGTGCAGGTATTGTAACTACATTACCACTGCTGTGTTTTACCGGTGCAGCTAAGCGTTTGCAATATACTACACTTGGCTTTTTTCAATACATTGGGCCAAGCTTAATGTTTATACTAGCTGTGGTGTTTTATGGTGAAGTGTTTGATGCAGAGCGTGTAGTAACATTTGCATGTATTTGGAGTGCACTGGCTATTTTTAGTTGGGACTCTTACCATCAATCACGCAAACGTAAAAAAGCGGCTATTACAGCCGCAGAAGTATAATTAACTAATAAAATGGTTAACTAACTACTTTATTACGACCAGATTCTTTAGCGTCGTAAAGCTTTAAGTCGGCCTGTTTTAAAAGTTCATCAATTTGATAAACAGGCCCGTTTGCAAAGCCAATAGAAATGGTGAATTTTATTTTAGCTTTACTAAACTCTTGGCTATTCATTTCTATAAAATACCTAAAGCCTTCAAGGCGTTTAAGGGCTTCTTGTTTATCTGCATCTATAAAATAAACTGCAAACTCTTCACCGCCTAAGCGCGCTACTAAGTGCTTTTTAAAGTATTTACTGAAGCAAATAGAGAGCCCTTTTAATACTTCGTCGCCAACATCGTGTCCGTATGTATCGTTAATTGATTTAAAGTGATCAATATCAAGCATAGCTAAAGCACCGTCACCTTTAATATGTTTTATTTGCTTTAATGATTTTTCAGCTTCTTCAAAAAAGTAACGACGATTTGGTAAATTAGTTAAATAATCCGTGTTGGCTTGTCGCCTTATGGTGGCTATAAGGTCTAACATATCGACGTTTTGACTAAGCCTGCAGTAAAACTCTTCGCTATTAAAAGGTTTGTGCAAATAATCGTTTGCGCCATTTTTTAAAAATAAACTAGAAAGCCCTACAGAGTCAGAACCCGAAATACCAATAATAGCTTTTTCATCATTGCTATATAAGCGACGAATCTCGCTACATAGTTCATCGCCATTCATATTGGGCATTTCATTATCAGTAATAATAACTGAAATATCAGGTGAAGCTTCAAGCAGGTTTAACGCTTCTTGTCCGTCTTGTGCTTCAATAATTTGATACTTATGGCGCACTAATAAACTACAAATGTATCGTCGGGTCGATTTAGAGTCGTCAACAACGAGTACTTTTACATTTTCGTTGCGAGGCAGGCGCTGTAACTGTTTTTCGAGGTACTGATAAGCTTGTTTATTTTCTTTAATGATGTAATCGATGATTGGGTATTTTTCTACAGTGTCGCGAGTTTTTTTATCAATATTGCCCGTCATTACAATAGTTGGAATGTCTGCATTAATAGTACAAGGTACAGCCTCACCTAATGGGGCATCAGGTAATATAAAGTCAACTACAGCGCAAAAATAGCTATTTTTACTTATAAGCTCTTTTGTTTGCGCTAATGACTCAGCTATATCAACTTCATAACCAGCCTTAAGCGCGATGTGCTTTTGCACTCGCGCCATGGCAGGTGTATCTTCAACTATTAGTATTTTTCGCGTCACGGAACAACCCTATATATATTTTGCAAAAATATTTGCTTATACAAGTTGTAACTGTTAAAACGCAAAAAAGCAAATAACTTAAATACTTACAGATTATCCGCTTCTGAATAATACTCTTGGCTAATCGGCGCCGGGCTCGACATTTTTGAACGGCCAAATAAAGTATGAAACTTAGTTTTGCAGGTCGTTAGTTTTAAGTATTTTACCCAAGCTCGTTCGATTGGGTTGGTAGGTTCTTGTGAGCCAGTTACGACTGCTACAAACTGTTCTTGGTGTTCGTTTTGCGGCTCAATTGTTTTACTGTATAAGCCTTTTAAAACAACTCCGTGTTGTTCAAGTATGCTGGCTTCTAATAAGGTGAAGTTTCCGCTGCGGCTAAAGCCTCGTGGAAAGTTTTGATCATCATAAAATTGACGTTGGCTAACAAATGCTTGGCGTAGTAATGAAATGTTATTGCTCATAGCTTTATCCTCATACCTTAGTAATTAGCTGGAGTATGATGCAAGTTTGGCAATTTATTAAACAAATTATTTTTATCGTGAGGATAAAAAATTGGATATCGATTTATTAAAAACATTTGTTGAGGTAGTGCGTACGCGTCACTTTGGTAAAGCGGCCGAAAACCTTTATATTACGCAGTCTGCAGTGAGCTTTAGAATTCGCCAATTAGAGCAAGGACTTGGTGTTAATTTGTTTATTCGCCAGCGTAATAACATTCAACTTACAGCACCTGGCGAGCGTTTATTACCCCATGCACAAATGATTATTACGGGCATGCAACGCGCCAAAGTGGATGTTGCGCTTGCCGATAATATGCATAAGCAAATTAGCTTAGCAGGAACGCCCAATATTTGGGATGCTTTTTTACAGTTTGGTATAACAAATATTGTATCAGCGATGCCGGGCGTGTCATTAGTCGCAGAAGTTAAAGCACAACAAGAAAGCACTCGGCTGTTATTAGAACGCACGCTTGATTTGGCAATATTGTTTGATCCACCAAAAGTAGACGAGCTAGTGGTAGAGCGAATCTGTGAGTTGCCAATCATTCCCGTAAGCGGATACGACACTGCAACGAACGAAAACTTTTTTGATAATCAGTATGTATATGTTGATTGGGGAACTACTTTCTCACTTTGGCATGCGCGTCAGTTTACCGGTAAAACACCGCCTTATTTTAGAACCAGCACAGGACGTATTGCACTTGATTTAATACTGCAATGTGGCGGCAGTGCATTTATACCTCAAGTATTGGTAGAAGGGCATTTAGAAAAAGGTGAACTGTTTCATGTTAAAGATGTAGAAAATACCTCGCGAGACGTGTTTATAGCGTATCACAGAGACAACGAGCAAAAAGAGTTAATAGAAACCTTAGTTAATTTACTATCGCAAATGACCCCAAGCTTGTCATTAAAGAAAAGTAAGTAAGTTCGGCCGTTTATTAGGCTTTCATGTTATTTTGATTTCAAATTTAATGCATTTTTATTAATAAAAAAAGACATTAATATTTCCATTGTAATATTACTGTCATTTAGCGGTGACAAAATGCAGCAGTTTTAAAAATTAGTCTTTTGTGATTATCCAAGGAAATAACATGAAATTTGTAAAATCGAGCTTATGCTTAGCACTATTAAGTGGTTTATCTTTTAATGCACTTGCCGATGTAGACATTTACGGTAAAGCGAATGTAACAGTGCAATCATCTGATGACGGCGAAGGATCTTTTACTGAGATAAAAAGTAATGCATCTCGTCTTGGTGTTAAAGGTTCTGAAAAAATAAATGATAGTTTAGAAGCGGTATATAAGTTTGAGTTTCAAGTTGATATGTCTGATGCTGATTCAAAAGGCGATAACGACGACAATATTTCTGCGCGTAACCAATACGTTGGTTTAAAAGGTGCGTTTGGCCAAGTGGTTATTGGTCGTAACGATACTGCGCTTAAACAATCTCAAGGTAAGTTAGACTTGTTTAACGACCTTGAAGGCGATATTAAAAATGTATTTAAAGGTGAAAACCGTTTAGGGAATACTGTTAGTTATTCATCAAACTCATACGAAGGTTTTAAAGTACTTGCTACTTTTGTAGCTGAAGATGATGTAGACGCTGATAACGGTTACTCAATGGCGGTTACTTACGGTGACGTGGCACTTAAAAAGAGCGCAGTATATGCCTCTATCGCAGCCGATAGTGAAGTAAATGGCTACGATGTAGTACGCGCGTCAATCCAAGGTAAAGTTGAAAACTTTAAGTTAGGTGCAATGTACCAAACACAAGAAAAAGTTGACGGCAGCGCAGAAGCGGATGGTTATCTATTAAATGCAGCTTACAGCATGGGTAACAACACATTTAAAGTACAATACCAAGACATGGACTTTGACGACAGCGACGATAAGTCAGCAATATCAGTTGGTCTTGATCACAAATTAAATAAAAACATTAAAGTATTTGGCTTTTACTCAAGCTTCGACATGGACAACAACGTTGACCAAGACTACGTAGGCTTAGGTATGGAATACAAGTTTTAACTATTCGCTAAATTAGTTAAAACACTCCCTTTTTAACCGCGCTCTTTTGAGTGCGGTTTTTTTTTGCTTTAAATTATTTACTTAGCCGCCCATAATAGAGCTTCATTTGGAATGAGGTGCGAGTCCTCGACTGTTCCCGCAACTGTAATTAGCGCAAAGCTTTAAGTCAGATACAAATGGTATAATACCAATTTTATTAAAAACATGATCTTTCTAGCGAATTAAATAACTTACTAACTTCGTTAAAAATTATTCATATAGAACAAGTATATGTCATAATTTCCGCCTTGTTATTAAGCTATTTATTTGTCGCTATAATAAATCACTAATTTAATGCAATTGGTATGAATTCTTTTAACGAGCGGGTTTACTCATTTTTTCTTGTAGTGCATTAGTATTTTTATCGCATTTTTAGTGAGTTTAATCCCGTCTAGGACTGACTATTGCACACTCAAACGCCATTAAATATACCATTACTAAACGTTAAAAACGTATCGTGGGGTATTGGCAATAAAACGATCCTCAAAAAAATAAACCTTAAAATAACCACAGGTAAATTTGTTGGTTTAATTGGCCCCAATGGCGCAGGTAAATCGAGCTTATTGCGTTGTTTATATCGTTTTAATAAACCCAGCGATGGCGTTGTAGAGTTTAACAGCACCGATATTTGGCAGCTAAAAAGCGATGAGTACGCAAAAAAAGTAGCGGTTGTTTTACAAGAAACCCCGTCGCAATTTAACTTAAGCGTATTTGATGTTATTGCACTTGGGCTAACGCCTCATAAATCGCTATTTAGCTCAGTAACTAACATTGATAAACAAAAAATTACCCAAGCTATCAACACTGTAGGGTTGGCAGATCATATCGATCAAAGCTTTGAGTCACTTTCGGGTGGTGAAAAGCAACGTGTCTTGATAGCCCGCGCCATAGTTCAGCAACCTCAGTTGTTAATAATGGACGAACCAACTAGCCATTTAGATGTTAAATACCAAATACAGGTAATGGAGCTTGCTAAATCGTTGGGTGTAACGGTGTTTGCATCGTTCCACGATTTAAACTTAGCTTCTGCAATGTGCGATGAACTAGTGGTTATTAAAAATGGTGAAATTACACATACAGGCACGCCAAGTGAGGTATTAACCGAAAACATGCTAGGCGACGTTTTTGGTGTCTGCGCTCAAGTAAATAACCACCCGCAAATATCGGAGTCGGGAAATAGCATCCCTCATATCACTTACTTTTATGGTTACGAATAATATGAGCGCAGTTAATACTCGCCAATCACTTGCGCTATTTATCAGTGCTGCAGCTGCTTTATTTAGCTTATTTGCAGCACTTAGTTTTGGCGCAGCAGAGACCTCACTTCAAGATGTATTTAATAGCTTTTTACTCTCAAATGATGCGTCTTTTAATTCGCGTATTATTTTTGAACTAAGAATGCCACGCACATTACTCGCCTTTTTAGCCGGCTCTGGCTTAGCAATTGCGGGGCTTATTTTACAAACGGTAACGCGTAACCCTTTAGCCGATCCTTACTTATTTGGTATATCGTCGGGTGCCTCATTTGGCGTGGTGTTACTTATGGCATTAGCAGGTATTAGCGCAGGTTTTATGTTATCGGCAGCAGCGTTATTAGGTAGCTTACTTGCCATGAGTTTATTAATACTTATTGCAGGTAGGCAGCAAAGTGCACAGGTAGAATCAATGCTATTAGCTGGTGTTGCTCTGTCGTTTTTATTTAGTGCATTTACCAGCTTGTTACTTTATTGGAGCGATCCTCAGGCGGTAGCCGCTATTTTATTTTGGACACTGGGCAGCTTTGCTCGTGCACAGTGGGCTACGCTTAGTTTGCCTTTATTGGTAATCACATTGTGTACGTTTGTAATGCTGAGCTTTAGAAGGCAGCTAAATGCTATGTTACTTGGCGATGAAAGCGCAATTACATTAGGTGTTAGGGTTCAGCGCTTTAGAATACTTATGCTGGTGTTGAGCTCATTAATTACCGCTGTGCTGGTGGCTATGTGTGGTGGTATTGGGTTTGTAGGATTAATGGTGCCGCATATTGTGCGCTTTTTTATATCCCAAGGCACCATCGCTGGCTTACTGGTAACCAGCTTGGTGGGCGGTACATTTATGGTGTGGGTTGATGTACTTTCGCGCTCATTGCTGAAAAACCAAGAACTGCCCGTAGGTGTTATTACTGCAGCTATTGGTAGCGTGTTCTTTTTGAGTTTATTGTTTTTTAGAAAGCGAAGGGTGTAATTCCATGAAAACCTTAATGGTGCAAGGCACTACATCAGATGCTGGTAAAAGCACTTTAGTTGCTGCCCTTTGCAGGGTGTTTGCTAAGCGAGGGGTAAAGGTTGCGCCTTTTAAACCACAAAATATGGCACTTAATAGCGCAGTAACAAAAGATGGCGGCGAAATTGGTCGTGCGCAAGCTTTGCAAGCAATAGCAGCTAAAGTAGAGCCAGAAATAGACTTTAACCCTATATTACTTAAGCCTAATAGCGACACGGGCGCACAAGTGATTATTCACGGAAGAGCCATTAGTAATATGGAAGCGGGCAAATATCACGACTATAAAAAAGTGGCGATGGATGCAGTAATTACTTCACATAACCGCTTAGCTAAACGCTTTGAATTACTCCTTGTTGAAGGGGCTGGGAGCCCTGCTGAAATAAATCTGCGTGAAAACGATATTGCTAACATGGGCTACGCCGAAGAGGTAGATTGCCCAGTAATTATAATTGCTGATATTGATAAAGGCGGCGTATTTGCACACTTGGTAGGTACGCTTGCGTTGTTAAGCGAGTCAGAACAAGCGCGCGTAAAGGGTTTTGTTATAAACCGCTTTAGAGGCGATATAGGTTTGCTGCAAGGCGGGCTTGATTGGCTTGAAGAATACACAAACAAACCCGTACTTGGCGTATTACCTTATTTACACGACCTTGCGCTTGATGCTGAAGACGCCGTCGCAATTGATAATAACGTAACTAACGCCACAATTAATATTGCAGTGCTGCTTGTACCCCACATTAGTAACCACACCGATTTTGATGCACTGCGTTTGCACCCAAACATTAATATAAATTATGTGCGCCATACGCAAACGATCCCAGACGTTGATCTGATAATTCTCCCAGGCAGTAAAAATGTGCTGGGTGATTTAAGTTTTTTGAAAAATGAAGGCTGGGACACTCAAATTAAGCGCCACTTACGCTATGGTGGTAAAGTACTTGGTATTTGTGGCGGCATGCAAATGCTGGGCAATACGCTCAACGATCCCGAGGGTATTGAGTCATCATTAAAGCAAGTAAATGGGCTTGCTCTGTGCGATTTTGAAACCACGCTAACAACACAAAAAGTATTAACTAAAATAACCGCTACACTGCTTTTAAATAACCAATCAACACCCTGTAGTGGTTACGAAATTCATGCAGGGATTAGCCAAGGTGCAGCGCTTAATAAGCCATTTTTAACCTTTGATGAAAGCCACCCACATGGCTTTACGTTTGATGGCTTTATTAGCGATGATAACGCCATTGCGGGCACTTATTTACATGGCTTATTTGATGAAGCCGATGCTACATCGCAAATTTTAAAATGGGTAAAACCAAGCGCCTCAATTAACCCAATTAGTATTGCCGCTCACCGCGAGCAGCAGTTAGAACGATTAGCAACCATGTGCGAAACGCATTTAAACATACAGCAAATTATCTCGATTTATGAAGGGCACAATAATGACTGAACAAAACAACGATAAGCATAAGCAGCGCCAACAAAAAGTAAAAGAACAAGTGGATGCACGTGTTGCCGCCGCACAAGATGTAAAAGGTATTTTTCAGGTAATTACCGGTAATGGTAAAGGTAAATCAACCTCAGGCTTTGGCGTTGTAGCACGCTGCGTTGGACATGGTAAAAAAGCAGCCGTTTGCCAATATATTAAAGGTACGTGGGAATGTGGCGAGCGTAATTTATTACAAAGTGCAGGTGTTGAGTTTGTTGTAATGAACACCGGTTTTACTTGGGATACACAAAATAAAGAAGCCGATACTGCAGCCGCCCAAGCAACATGGCAAGAGTCAAAACGCATGCTTGCTGATAGCAGTATTGATTTAGTATTACTCGATGAGCTTACGTATATGGTGACATACGGCTATGTTGATTTAGATGAAGTAGTAACAGCGCTTAATAACCGCCCACCCATGCAGTCAGTTATTATTACAGGGCGTGCAGCGCATCGTACTTTAACCGACCTTGCCGACACAGTAAGTGAAGTGCGTAATGTAAAACACGCATTCGACTCAGGCATAAAAGCGCTCGAAGGGTTTGATTACTAATGTTTAAAGCGTTTTCTATTGGGGTGCTGCTTTTTTGTGTATCGGGCAGTGCACTTGCAGAGCTGGCTAATGATTCTAAAAAACTGCGAATAATCGCGCTTGCACCGCACATTGTCGAAAACCTATTTGCCATAGAGGCGGGCGATAATATTGTGGGCACGGTTGATTACGCCGACTACCCAAGTGAAGCCCAAAGTATTGAGCGCATAGGGGGTTATTACGGCATCTCGCTTGAAAAAGTGTTAGCGCTTAAACCCGACTTAGTTATTGCGTGGAAAAGCGGAAATCAAAGCGAAGATTTAGCCCAAATAGAGCGTTTAGGTATAAAAGTGTATTTGAGTAACCCCGTCACAATCGCTGGTGTAGCCGACGAGTTACTTACTTTTGGTGAATTTACAGGGAATATTGAGCAAAGCCAGCAAGCGGCAAATGCATTTACACAAAAACTAAACGCGATTATTAAAAGCCAGCAAGATAAAAAAAATATTACCGGATTTTATCAGTTATGGGCTGAGCCTATGATGACGGTAGGTAAAAACACATGGATAAATCAGCTGATTGAAACATGCCATGTAAGCAATGTATTTGCACAGAGCGTTACAGATTACCCGCAAATTAGTATCGAAAATGTTATTGTTACTAAGCCACAAGTTATTATTATCCCTGATGAAAAATCAAAAACACCACAGCCGGTTGTTAATTGGCAAAAGTGGCCAGAAGTACCAGCAGTTAAAAATGATCAATTTATTAGCGTAAATGCCGATTTATTACATCGTTTTACCCCGCGCATGCTAGATGGACTCGCGGATATGTGTGTTAAAATAGACGCATCACGTAAACAGATTAAGAGTACGCAATGAGCAATTGGGCTACATTTTTAGAAAGTGAATTACAGCAACCTTACATACAGCAAACGTTAGAGTATGTGGCTAATCGCCGCAATGAAGGTGTTGCTGTTTACCCGCCTGAAGCTCAAGTATTTAGTGCTTTTGATGCCACCGCACTTAATGACATCCGCGTCGTAATTTTAGGACAAGACCCATACCACGGGGAAGGGCAAGCGCATGGCTTGTGTTTTTCGGTATTGCCTGATGTAAAAAAACTGCCACCGTCGCTTAAAAATATGTACAAAGAGTTAGCTGTCGATATCAGCGGGTTTATTATTCCTGAGCATGGTTACCTGCAAAGCTGGGCAGATCAGGGCGTGTTTTTACTCAATACAGTATTGACCGTTGAGCAAGGGCAAGCGCATTCACATAAGCATTTAGGATGGGAGCTATTTACCGATAATGTAATTGCCCATATTAATAAGCACTGCGAAGGTGTGGTATTTATTTTATGGGGGGCACATGCACAAAAAAAAGGTAAAGACATAGATAGCGCTCGCCATCATATTTTAAAAGGGCCGCACCCATCGCCGCTTTCGGCGCATAGAGGCTTTTTTGGTTGTAAGCATTTCTCACAAACGAATGAGTTATTGCAAGCCAAAAAAAATAAGCCAATTAACTGGCAAATCTAATTTATTCTAAAGAACTCAAATTGTTTAAACCATTAAAAAAGGCTTCCAGATTCTGGAAGCCTTTTTGTTTAGTTGGGGCGTATTGAATTAAAAATCGAGCTCATCAATTGCAATACTGTCTGTAAAGTAGTCTAGTTCTTGTAGTTCTTTACGTAGGCGCTGTTTGTCTTTTATTGCTTCTATTTCACGCCATTTTCTTTTTTTATTTTTCTGAGAGGTTTTTCTTGTTGTATCTGGTCCTTCTAATATCTCTAATATATCGTTTAGGCTATCCATGAACTTCTCCTATTGATTTTATTGACCTCAAGAATACCTATACCACAGGCCTAGTTAAAATAGAATAAAAAAGTGACAGTTATGTTACATAAGTGTGATTAATTGATGAAGGTTTATACGAAGATTATATGAAGGTTAAATAGAGAAGTAGCCTATTTTAGGCATAAAAAAACGCCGCTATTGCGACGTTTTCTAAAACACGATTATAGCAAATTACATTGCTTTAAAACGCGCTTCTAGTTGTTCTTGTGCATCAGCAAAAGAGCGAATACCTTCAGCTAGTTTTTCAGTAGCCATAGCATCTTGGTTATGTAACCAACGGAACTGCGCTTCTGTAAGTGGCTCTGGTTTTGGCTCTTTAGGAATATCTGTTTCTAGCAAGTATTCCTGTGCGCCTTCAAGGTTACCTAAATCTTCTAAAAGATTAGGGCTAATAGTTAGCTTGTCGCAACCAGTAAGAGCAATAATTTCGCCTGTATTACGGAAACTTGCACCCATCACAACTGTTTTGTAATCATGGCGTTTGTAAAATTCAAAAATGCTGCGTACAGACTGAACACCTGGATCTTGTAGCGGATCGGTTGGTTTTTCCATACCGTTAGCAACATGCCAATCTAAAATACGACCAACAAATGGCGAAATTAGAAATACGTTTGCATCGGCACATGCGCGAGCTTGGGCATCGCTAAATAGTAAAGTAAGGTTACATTTAGTACCTTCTTTTTCTAGCTGCTCAGCGGCTTTAATGCCTTCCCACGTAGACGCTACTTTGATTAAAATTTTATCTTTGCTTACACCTTCTTTTTCGTAAAGGCTAAGTAGGGTATGTGCTTTATCAATAGTCGCTTGCGTATTAAACGAAAGGCGTGCATCTACTTCAGTAGAAATATAACCAGGTACAATCTCACTAATTTCTTTACCAAGTAACACGGCAAAGTAATCACATGCTAGTTCAAGCTGTTTAGCTGGCTCTTGCTCGGTTTCTTTTGCATAGCTCCAAGCTTTATCTAGGTAAGGCTTATATGCTTCAATCTCGCTCGCTTTTAATAAAAGCGACGGGTTTGTAGTTGCATCTTCTGGTTGATGCTTTTTAATAGCTTCAATATCACCAGTGTCGGCTACGATAGATGAATGTTGTTTTAGCCTTTGTAGAGCTGAAGTCATTTGCTTTCCTCATTCCAAGCAAGTTAAAAGAAAAATCTAATCACTCTTAATATATACAATCCATACTGCAACAGTGTGACAATGCTTGATAGGTCTTATGTCCTTATCAATAGAAAAACGGCAATGCATGGGTTATTAAGAGAGGATTTATTTAAACAAAACGTGCTTTTCGTTTCATTTAATGTTGAAATTGACACTAAATAAATTACAAGTCAATAGCTAACTATGATCACTGTTATTTCACCTGCAAAAAATCTTGATTACGAAACGCCACCCGCAACAGACAAGTTCACTCAGCCTGAATTACTAGAGCACAGCGAAGAGCTCATGAAAGTATGCCGTGAACTAACACCAGCGCAAATTGGCAGTTTAATGAAAATTAGCGATAAGCTATCTGGGCTTAACGCAGCACGCTTTAGTGAGTGGGCACAGCCGTTTACACAAAGTAATGCTAAACAAGCAGTGCTTGCCTTTAATGGCGATGTATACGGCGGTTTAGATGCAAGCACGCTTAAAGCTAGCGAGCTTGATTACGCACAAAACCATTTGCGTATTCTCTCGGGTTTATACGGCTTATTAAAACCACTTGATTTAATGCAAGCTTACCGTCTTGAAATGGGCACCAAGCTTGAAAACTCGCGTGGCAAAAACTTATACGAGTTTTGGGGCAGCGTAATAGCGAACAAACTAAACGACGTATTAAAAGCACAAGACGCGCAATACTTAGTTAACCTTGCTTCAAACGAGTACTTTAAAGCGCTAGATAAAAAAGCATTAAATGCACAAATTATTACCCCACACTTTAAAGACTGTAAAAACGGTCAATATAAGGTAATTAGCTTTTACGCTAAAAAAGCACGCGGCATGATGGCGCGCTACATTATCGAAAATAAAGTAACGCAATTAAGTCAGCTTAAAGAGTTTACTGTGGCGGGTTATTACTTTAGCCCTGAGGCAACAGTTAAAGAGCTTGAGCCGGTATTTATGCGCGACGAACAAAATTAGGTCATAAGCTTAAATAAACAATTGAAAAGCCATGCATTGCATGGCTTTTTTGATACTGGCGTTATATTTGCAACTATATCTAATATTAATGAGATTATTAATTAAATAGGTGCAAACAAAATGATCAGTATTCCGTCAGTTGGCGAAGCCGAAAAACTAATAGAGGAAAAGCTCGGAGGGTGGTTTGATGTTGTTATCAGCCATATCCCTAATTTTATAGTGGCAATTGTAATTGCCATAGTATTTTCAATATTGGCGCGCTTTGCTGGCAAGCTGATGAAAAACGTGTTGCGCCGCTCTCTCGATTCAACGCAAATTGCCGACTTAATGGCGTCAATATTTAAAGTTATTGTGTTGTGCATAGGTTTATTTATAGCGCTCGATTTTGTTGGCTTAAAAGGCACTGTTACTTCGCTACTTGCTGGTGCGGGTATTGTGGGTTTAGCCATTGGTTTTGCGTTTCAAGACATGACCGAAAACCTAATTGCAGGTATAGCAATGGGTGTACGTAAGCCATTTAAAACAGGTGATGTAATAGAAACCGATGATGTGTTTGGTTCGGTGCATTCTATAAACCTACGTAACACGCTAATAGAGAGCTTTTACGGGCAACTAATACTTGTACCAAACAAAGTCTTATTTAGAAATGTACTAAAAAATTACACCACGCTAGGTATAAGACGTATAGAAGTACCCGTAGGTATTTCGTATGGCGACGACATAGAAAAAGCAAAAGACGTTATAGTCGATAAGATTAACGAATTTGACTTTGTAATACGTAAAGACGAAACCGCTGTATACGCTGAAGGTTTTGGCGACAGCAGCATTAACTTACTGGTGTGGTTTTGGATTAAATACCCAGGCGAGCCTGACTTTATGACGGTACGCCACAAAGGTGTTGTTGCCGTTAAGCAAGCATTAGACGAAGCTGATATTAGTATTCCTTTCCCAATTCGTACTTTAGATTTTGGTATTAAAGGCGGTGAGAAACTCGATGCCATGATAAGCGATAAAATAAGCCAGCAGTCATCCAATAAAGACAGTAGCGACGGTGCTGACTCTAGCCAAAGTGAGTAATTTAGTTAAAACTCATTAGGCAAAAGCATTGGGAAATAGTTACTTACCAGCAGCGCATTTTTACAGAGTAAAATTGCGCTTTTTTTATAAACGGATTATTAGCTAAAAGTTTAAATACCTAGTTTTGTGTTTATTGAATATCAATTCTAATTAGTTGCGTTTGGTCATGGGAGTATTAACAAGTAAAAGTAGTGTTTACCCAACGATTTTTTTACTGCCTTTGCTGCACACTCTGAAATAACGCCCTCATCTATTTCAATAACTAAATCATCCTTTTTAAGCCCGTTAGGTCGGCTTAAGAATCTGTGTAAGCTTTTTCAGTATCAATTGGGTTAACTTAAGGGTTAAAAGAGCAAAGACAAACACGCTAGCGTCAATTCTAAATCTATCTTCTTAAGTATAAGTGTGAGCTATCGTTTTAAGGGGAGGAATAATCGTATTGCTTAGGCTTTATTTTATCTTTTTTACAGCAGCAAAACTTGCCTTAAACTGAATATAAAAAAGCGCAGCTTGTGTTGGAGTAACAAGCCGCGCTTATGAATTAGTTATACAAATAGGTTTTTGTGGTGCGTATTAAATAACGCTAATTTTGTTACGAATGATTTTAACCCCATCCATATTTTCTAAAAACTTTTGAGCTAGTGCGCGCTGAAAACCAGTTTGTGCTTCACCGTATAAATCTACTTCACCATTTTTTACCTGCACGCGAATATCACTTAACGCTAGGTTAGGATTAGTTCGTAGGGTGTTGGTGATAGCTTGTTGTAAGTTAGGTTGAGTGGCTACACTGCTTACTACGGCCATATTGGTTGCTGCACTTACTTTTGTAGCGCAAGCTAATAAAAATAAACAACAAAATGATACTAAAGCGATAGTTAACTTGAAGCGGTTCATAACTTAATCCTTACATTACGGTGAATAGTGCAGCCACAATATGGAAATTCCATCGGCTAGGTTATCTTTGTAGTTACAATTTCGGTGCCAATATTAACGCCATGAAATATAAGGGAATTTTATTAAGTGGGAATTCAGGTGGGCAAAAATTACATTTAAATGAGTATGAGTTACATGCTTGGGTTACATATGTAACAGGTACAAACAGCAGAGCCTGTAAGGCTTGCATTAAAAAAGCCGACAAAAGTCGGCTTAGAATAAAAATATGTTAGGTTACTTTTTCTTTTTAACCTTGGCCTTTTTCTTGGCTTTCATTTTTACTGGATCTTTACGCTTTTTAGCCGGCGGCTTAGCTTCTTTATGCTGTGGCTCAACACCTTTAATTACACGGCGTTTTAGTTTTTGTTCAACGTAGCGCTCTACTTTATACAAAATACCAATGTCGTGTGCTTCAACTAATGATATTGCAATCCCTTTTTTACCAGCACGGCCAGTACGACCAATACGGTGTACGTATACGTCGGCAGTGCGCGGCATATCAAAGTTAATAACGTGGCTAATGTCAGATACGTCAATACCACGTGCAGCTACGTCGGTAGCAATTAAGATACGTGTTTTGCCACTGTGGAAGTTTTCCATGGCTTTCATACGTTTGTCTTGTGGCATTTCGCCGCGTAACCAAGCTGCTTTAACGCCGTTATTGGTTAGCTCGCCAATCAGTGTTTCTAAACGCTCACGGGTTTTAACAAACACAATTGCTTTAGTCACGTCTGGACCATTTAAGGTATTTACTAAAAGCTCTAGTTTATGATGATAGTCATCGGCTAAATGTACCCACTGGTGAATTTTAGCTTTTTCTTTACGTGACGATTCAGCTTCTAATAGAGCTGGGTCGTTTAATGTTTTTTCAGCAAACCTTTCTACGCTGTCACCTTCGAGTGTTGCTGAGAATAAAAAACATTGGCGACGATTTTTAGCTTCGTCACAAATACGGCTCATTTCTTTTTTGAAACCCATATCTAACATGCGATCTGCTTCATCAATAATAAGCATTTCTACGTGTTCAGCATGAAAGTTTTCGGTTTCTAGGTATTCCATTAATCGACCTGGTGTGGCGATTAAAATATCGTTATTTTTTTCAAAAATTTCTTTATGCGTGCCGTAGTTAATACCGCCTGTTACTACACCAATTTTTAGGTGTGTGCGTTTAGCTAGCAGTTCACATTGTTCATGAATTTGATAAGCCAACTCACGAGTCGGGGTCATAACGAGGACGCGCGCAAAACCAGGATCACGACGTGGGAAATCCAGTAAGTACTGAATAGCCGGAATTAAAAATGCCGCTGTTTTACCTGTACCAGTAGGCGCAGATGCTAAAATATCGCGCCCCTGTAGTGCTTCAGGAATAGCTTGTTGTTGAATGCTGGTTGGCGTCTCGTAGCCCATTTTATTAATGGCATCGAGTAGCTTGTTATCAAGATCAAATTCAGAAAATTGCATAGAGTGTCTAAAATAAGGGACAATTACCCTGATTATACGCGCTATGCTGCGCTTGGTGAATGAAAAGGTGAAAAAATGTCTGGTTTTGTATTTAAACAATTTAAAGTTGAACACGACCACTGTGCAATGAAAGTTTCTACCGATGGCATTTTGCTTGGCGCATGGGCTAATTTAAGCGGTGCAAAGTCATTACTTGATATAGGCACTGGCACCGGCTTACTAGCATTAATGTGTAAGCAGCGCAGTAATGAGCTTGATATAACTGCGGTAGAAATTGACAAAAGCGCCTATACCCAAGCATTACAAAATGTAGCTAATAGTCCGTGGCCAACAATAAGTATTAAGCACCAAACTATTCAAAGCTTTAGTAGCGAAGTTAAGTTTGATGTTGTTATCTCTAATCCACCGTATTTTAATCACAGTTTAAAAGGCGATAATGCTGCGCGTAATACCGCACGCCATACCGACGGCTTAAGTTTTGAAGAGTTAATAAATGCGTTTAAACGTTTAAGCCATAGCCGCTCTCGCTTTAGCTTAATACTCCCAAGCGTTGAAGGTGCATTATTTATTGAGCTTGCTACTCAAAATGGGCTTTATTTAAATACTCATTGCCAAGTAAAAGCCACGCCCAATAAAGATATTAGCCGCAGTTTAATGGCATTTAGCTACGTAAAAAGCGATTTAGAAACGTCAATTCTGTGTATTAGAAACTTAGATAATACCTACACCGCTGATTATATAGCCCTATGCAAAGCATTTTATTTGAAAATGTAAAGCAATTGTAAAATAGGAACGAATAACGCAAACTGACTAAAACCTATTGTTGAGAACAGATATGGATAGTCAGTTACCAAAATCTTTTATAATTATACTTGCCGTATTACAGGCTATTGCTCTTACCCTTTTGTATAGCAGTATAGAAAATAATGTGTGGCCAGCAACAAGCCCTACATTGTTAGTCTCACTTATTACATTTTCTATGAGCTTTCCTTTATTAATGCTAATGACCGTTAATAAAAATAATATAAAAACGTCGTTGCTTTTAATCCTTCCTTTTTCCTTGTTGTTATCTTTATTGGGGGCGTATGTTGGCTTTCAGCAAGAGCCTCAAGAGTACGTAAGTAATAACACTTTAATGTCAGTTTTTATTTTTACTAGTTTAATAGCTGGCTTTAAAGGCCTTATGTACATACAACAATTTGGTAGCTCAGAAAATGTTAGTTACAGTCGTTTATTTAAGCTCTCTTGGCGTAATTTTATAATATTTGGAGAATGCTGGCTGTTTGTACTTATTTTTTGGGGAATTCTAAATTTAGGTGCGGCTTTATTTGATATTTTAGATATAGAATTTTTCTCTGAGCTACTAAGAAATGAATGGTTTTGGATCCCAACCTTAACGCTCGCATTTGCCTTTGCGAGTGTCATATTTAGAAAGCTTTTGAACATAGAAGATAATATCGCTTTTTTACTACAAACTTTAATTAAGTTTTTATTGCCTGTTTTATCAGTTATTTCTCTCGGTTTTTTAGCAACACTTCCTTTTACCGGACTCAATAAATTATGGGAGACCGGAAGCGGCAGTTTATTAGTAATGTGGCTGCAGGTGCTCACGTTGTTTTTTGTTAACACTATTTATAAAGATGACTCATCAGTTCGCCCTTATCACATGCTCTTGCACCGACTCGTTTTTATAAGCGTTGCGTTACTTCCAGTTTATAGTGTTATTTCTGCCTATGGAATTTACTTACGGGTAGAGCAGCATGGGCTAACAGTAGATCGTTGTTGGGGCATTTTGATTTGGTTTTTATTGGCGTGTTTTTCGTTTAGTTATCTTGTTGGAATTATAACAAAGCGAGACAATTGGCTAGAGCCGCTTAGCAAAATAAATATTGTGATGGGGTGGGTGGTGCTCGTTAGTATGCTTGCTGTTAACTCCCCTTTATTAAATTTTCAAAGCTTATCTACAAACAGCCAAATAGCGCGTTTAGATGCAGATAAAGTAACAATAGAAAAGTTTGACTATTACTATTTTGAGCACAGCTTAGGTCGCCAAGGTTATTTAGCTATGCAGTTATTAAAACAGAAAATTGAAACGAGTCACCCAGAGCAATACGCTATCATCGATAGGATGTATGTAAATAATGAGTTTGCTTTAACGCTTGAACACACAGTCGATGATTTTATTGAGCGCAGTGTATTTTGGCCATCACAAGTGCTAATACCTCAAGGTTTAATAGAGGCAGTATTTTCTGAACAACATTTTTACGATCGTAACTCTTTAAAAGAACATACTTACTATTTCATTGGCATGGATTTAAACAAAGATGATGAACTCGATTTTATAGTGATTGACGAAAGTAATGAAAATATATCCGCATATTTCTGGTTATTCGACATGGGTAAGTGGCGCTCAAAGTATATGAATGTCGAAAATCCTGAAGAGATTAGATACCTTGAAAGCATGATTGATAATAACGAATTATCTTTAGTTGAGCCTGAATATTCAAATCTAAAAATAGGGGATGTTGTTTTTAAAGTAAGGTAATACGTTGCTTTGTTTTTTATGCTACAGATCCTTAAACCTAAACTAATGATTATTAGTTTAGGTTTGTTGTTATTTTAGGTGGGGCGCTTTGGTAGTGTGTTTATAAATCACCTGTTATGATTAAGTCATTAGTCACTTGATTTAAAGACAACACAATGAAAAAGTTAAATAAAATAGCATTACTTAGCACGTTAGCAGCCACCATTTTTGCAAGCCAAAGTGTGCTTGCTGCTATTACGCCAGTAGGCCTTTGGAAAACGATTGATGAGGATACAAACCAAGCTAAGTCGTATGTACGTATTACCCAAACCAACGGTGTATTAAGCGGCAAAGTTGAAACCATTCTTAACCCTGCAAAACAAAATGATATATGCAGTAAGTGTGATGATGAGCTAAAAGATCAGCCTATTTTAGGAATGACCATAATCACCGATGTAAAAGCACAAGATGATGGCGTATGGGGAGACGGTGAAATACTCGACCCAACAAATGGTAAAACCTACACCTTACAATTAACCCCGCAAGATGAAGGTAAAAAGCTCGAAGTGCGCGGTTACATTGGCTTTTTTTACCGAAACCAATATTGGCTAAGAGTTGAGTAAGTTTAACTACTTACTTAATTACTAAACGTTAAATAATTAAGCATTAACTGAAATCATTTTTGCGCTTTGCCTTTCTTACTCACTAAGCCTGCCATATTTAATTGGCATAAAATTTTGAGTAAATAAGAGGGTAAAATATGATTAAGTACATAGTTGCTTTAATAATGCTTAGCACACTGTTAATAAGCGGTGGGGCAAACGCAAAGGATGATGCGGTAAACACGGGCTGGTTTAATAACACGGCTATTAAAGGGTATGACAGTGTTGCTTATTTTACCCAAAATAAAGCCGTTAAAGGCAGCGACAAATATACGTTTAGTTATTTAGGTGCCGACTGGCATTTTTCGAGTGAAGAAAACAAAACGGCATTTGCAGAAAACCCAAAGCGTTATGCACCGCAATACGGTGGCTGGTGCGCTTATGCAATGGCTGATGAGGGGAATGCCGTAGGGATAGATCCAGAAGCATTTTATATTCACGAAGGTAAGCTTTACTTAAATTACAGCCAAAGCGTACAACAAAAATGGTTAAGTAATTTATTGCCGTACATTGTAATGGCTGATGGATATTACCCACAAACGACCAATGTTATGACGTTTCAATAAATTACTCATATTATTAGGGTCTGTTGAACTTTGCGGATTAAAATTTGTTCAAACTAGGGGCTATTTAATCGCGGCGCGAGATTTGTAACCTAGTGGGCTAAGTAAAAACCGAGCAACAAAGAGTAAGTAGCCCCTAGGAAGAACCCTTTGGGCAGCGCCTGTTTGGCATAAATGCTACGTTATCGCCCATTTATGGGGAATAATCACACTGCATAGGCTCTGCCTTGCCTAAATACCAAACAGACTGCTGCAAATTTAACCTTAAAAGATCAACAGACCCTAGTTAAAAAGCCCGCAACTAAACTAGTTGCGGGCTTTTTACTTATTAGCTAATTAAAGCGTTTCGCTATATTCAGTCATTACCTGTTCAACCCATGTTGCAATGCGGTCGTCGCTTAGCTCGTATTGACTGTCTTCGTCGAGCGCGAGTCCTACAAACTGTTTACCATCAGGCGTTAATGCTTTTGAAGCTTCAAACTCGTAACTACTGTCGTTTGGCCAAAAACCAAGTTGAGTAAATGTTTGCGTATTTATTTCGTCGTGTAGCATGCCTAGCGCATCTTGAAACCACTGCCCGTAACCTTGTTGATCGCCCATGCCAAATAAAGCAATGGTTTTACCATTTAGGTTTACGTCGGCTATGTCGTCCCACTTTGACTCCCAGTCTTCTTGTATTTCACCAAAATCCCATGTTGAAATACCAAAGATGATAAAGTCGTACTGCTCTGCATTTTTTAGTGGCTCGTCTTTAATATTGTGCAGGGTAACTATATCGGCACCAATAATGTCGCGAATCTTTTCTGCTGCCATTTCGGTGTAGCACGTAGTAGAACCAAAAAATAAACCAATTTGCATCGTATTTATCACTGTGTAATTGCCTGATATGATAGGCTCAAGTTTACCGTAAGGTATTTTTAATTGATACCTTAGCAAAGCATGAGAGCATAATGTGACAACGCTATCTGACGATTCTTTTGAAAATAACAGCAGTATGAGCAGTAATAGCGACTACCTAGAAACCTTTTTAGATAGCCTGTACTTAGAACAAGGCGTAAGCGAAAATACATTAAGCGCTTATCGCAGTGATTTAGATAAGTTTTGCCTATTTTTAAAGGGCGAAAATTTAATGACGGTAACGGGGCTCGACATAGAAAGCTACCTAGCCCATCGAGTTGATTTAGGTTTAAAACCACGCAGTACAGCACGTAGCATTAGTGCGCTAAAGCGTTTTTATCAGTATTTTGTGCGCGAAAAAATAATTAGTGATTCGCCGATGCTAAACATTGCTCAACCAAAAGCCGGACAGTCGTTACCTAAAACACTCTCAGAAGCTGAAGTTGAGGCATTGTTAAATGCGCCCAACACAGAAGAAGCGATGGGACTGCGCGACAAAGCCATGCTAGAGCTACTTTATGCAACGGGGTTGCGTGTAAGTGAGCTTGTTGGGCTTCGTATGGAGCAAATTAATTTGCGCCAAGCGGTTGTGTTTGTAAAAGGCAAGGGTAACAAAGAGCGCTTAGTGCCATTGGGTGAAGAAGCCATGTATTGGCTGGAGCAGTTTTTAAAGGGTGGGCGTGCACAAATGATAAAACACGCCACCGATTTTGTGTTCCCATCTAAGCGCGGAGTAGGCATGACGCGACAAACCTTTTGGCATAGAATTAAACACTATGCTATTTTGGCATCAGTTGAGTCTCCATTATCGCCCCATACCATGCGCCATGCTTTTGCTACGCACTTATTAAATCATGGGGCAGATTTACGTGTGGTACAAATGATGTTGGGCCATAGCGATTTATCAACGACGCAAATTTATACCCATGTTGCCAATGAACGGTTAAAGTCGGTACACGCAGAGCATCATCCGCGAGCGTAAGTTTGAAAGTAAATATTATTAAGCCGGTCAATATATTAAGTGTTTTTAGGATAGAGAGAAGTTATGAAAAAATTAATGTTAGCAGGTGCCATGTTGTGCACAAGTATTAGTGCATTTGCAAATGGCGTTGCTGTAACACCAGATGCTAATGATCCTATTATTACTAAATTTGCCGAGCTTGGTGTAACTGTAAAGCAAATTAACCCAAGCCCAGTAGCGGGTTTAAAAGAGTTGATCACTAATAAGGGCGTGCTTTACGCAAGTCCAGATGGTCAATTTTTAATGCAAGGCACGTTAATCGATTTAAATAATCGTAACAACTTAACAGAGCAAGCATTAAACGGCGTGCGTGTAGAGGGCATTAAAGAATACGAAGATTCGATGATTGTGTACAAAGCACCAAACGAAAAACACAGTATTACCGTATTTACCGACATTAGCTGTGGTTACTGTCGTAAATTACATCGCGAGTTAGACGATTTACTTGATGCGGGTATTACCGTTAAGTACCTTGCGTTTCCACGTGGTGGCTTACAAGGTTCAGGCTACGCCGATTTAATGAACGTATGGTGTGCACGCGATCAGCAAGAAGCACTAACAGAAGCTAAGTCTGGTACAAGCACTAAAGTAGTTGCAGGCTGTAGCGCACCGGTTGCAGAGCATTACCAATTAGGTCAAAGCTTTGGTATTAGCGGCACACCCGCTATTATTTTAGAAGATGGTACGATGATCCCAGGTTACCAGCCAGCAGCAGCACTAAAAGCAGCATTAGATGCTAACAAAGCGTCGTAATACGTTTTATAGCTAATAAAAAGGCCTTAATGGCCTTTTTTTGTCTTTTTAATACGACCCAATAAGTTAAAACTCTGCATGAAAAAATTGATCATTGCGCGTGAAAACGTTGACGACTCGCATCTACCGAGTAATTTACACCCTGTAATTAAACAAATTTATGCTAACCGCAATGTATTTAATGCCGACGAGCTAAATAACAGCGTAGCTACGCTTCACGATTTTAAATTGTTTAAAGATATCGACAAAGCCAGCGATTTATTAATTGAAGCATTAAAAGCGCAAAGCCAAATATTAATAGTCGGCGATTTTGATGCTGATGGCGCAACAAGTACTGCAACATTAATGCAAGGCCTTGAGATGTTTGGCTTTAAGCATTTAGATTACTTAATTCCTGACCGGTTTAGCTTAGGTTATGGTTTAAGCCCCGCACTTGCAGAGCAAATAGTACAAATAAAGCCTGATTTAGTGATCACCGTAGATAACGGCATATCGTGTATTGCTGGTATTGATATTTTAAAAGCGGTTGGTATTAAAGTGCTGGTAACAGATCATCACTTACAAGGTGAGCAGCTGCCAAATGCCGATGCAATAGTAAATCCAAATAGGCACGAATGTAACTTCCCGTCTAAATCTATAGCAGGCGTTGGCGTTGCTTTTTACTTACTAATAGCACTGAGAAGCGTAATGCGAGACCTTGGTTATTTTGAGCAGCGACCGCCGCCTAATTTAGCTAACTTGCTCGACATTGTAGCGCTTGGTACGGTTGCTGACGTGGTCGCACTTGATGCAAATAACCGCACCTTAGTACATCAAGGTTTAGCACGTATTCGCAGTGGTAAAACACGCCCAGGCATCACCGCGCTTATTGAAGTGGCTAACCGCAATGCTGCCCGCTTAAGCGCAAGCGACTTTGGCTTTTCACTTGCGCCGCGTTTAAATGCAGCAGGGCGATTAGACGACATGAGTTTGGGTATAGCATGCTTACTTAGCACCGATATAAATCAAGCACGTAGTATTGCCAGCGAGCTCGATAGTTTAAACTTTGCAAGGCGCGAAATAGAACAAGGCATGCAAGCCGAGGCGCAAGCCGTGCTTGATAGACTCGCATTTAGCGACGATAACGTCCCTGATGCAATCTGCTTGTTTCAAGACGATTGGCATCAAGGTGTTATTGGCATTTTGGCTGGTCGCTTAAAAGAAAAATACCACCGACCAACCGTTATATTTGCTGGTGGCGAAAACGGTGAAATAAAAGGTTCGTGCCGCTCTATAGAAGGGTTGCACATGCGCGACTTACTCGAAGGGCTAAATACAGCCGACCCACACTTAATTAATAAATTTGGTGGCCATGCAATGGCCGCTGGTTTAAGTATTAATGAGCAACACTTTAATGACTTTAAAAAAGCATTTGATGCTGCCGTGAGTGCGCAACTGAGTGAAGAAAGTAAACGCTGCATTGTATTTACCGACGGTGAGCTGCCAAACAACTGCTTTACGATGGAGTTTGCTCAGCTATTAAAGCAATCGGGCCCGTGGGGGCAGCAATTTCCTGAGCCGGTGTTTGAGCACACCTTTGAAGTAATACAGCAGCGCATAGTCGGCGAAAAGCATTTAAAGCTGGTGCTAAAGCATCAATCAGGGCGATTAGTTGACGCCATTGCCTTTGGTATTGATGTAAAAGAATGGCCCGACACAGAAGCGAAGTTTGTAAAAGTAGCCTATCAACTCGATATAAATGAGTTTAGAGGTAAATTTACGCTGCAATTAATAGTTAGAGAGCTTGAAAAAGTGCACTAAAAAATATGCACAAATCATGCATAAAAGGCTAATAAAGCGCGCGGTTTTTTGTTAAAATCGGGCGTTTTTATCATTTGACGATAATTTGTTGCGAAAATCCCATGTAAAGGGGCGCAATTACCTAGCCATTTTGGAGTGATGTACATGTTTGAAGTGAATCCTGTGATTAACCAAATCAAGGAAATTCGCGAACGTACTGAATTGCTTCGGGGGTACCTTTGACTACGCTCTTAAACAAGAACGCCTAGAAGAAGTTAACGCCGAACTTGAAGATTCAGCCGTATGGAATGAGCCTGAACGCGCACAAGCGCTTGGCCGTGAAAAATCAGCATTAGAGGCTGTTGTTGAAACAATCGACAACCTTGTAGCTGGTACTGATGACGTTGAAGGTCTACTTGAACTTGCTGTAGAAGCCGAAGATCAAGATACCTTTGATGAAGCACAAAGCGAACTTAGCGATCTAAACGAGCAGTTAGAAGGTTTAGAGTTTCGTCGTATGTTTTCAGGTCCTCATGACTCAAACGATGCGTACCTTGATTTACAATCGGGTTCTGGCGGCACTGAAGCACAAGACTGGTGTAATATTCTACTTCGTATGTATTTACGTTGGGGCGAGGCTAAAGGCTTTAAAGTTGAGCTAGTTGAAGCAACCGACGGTGATGTTGCCGGTATTAAAGGCGCAACAGTTCGCTTTGTTGGCGAATACGCTTACGGTTGGTTACGTACAGAAACAGGCGTTCACCGTTTAGTGCGTAAAAGCCCGTTTGACTCAAGTGGTCGTCGTCATACCTCATTTGCTTCTGCGTTTGTATACCCAGAGATTGACGATAATATTGAAATTGATATTAATCCGTCAGACCTACGTATAGACGTTTACCGTGCATCAGGCGCGGGTGGTCAGCACGTTAATACCACCGAATCGGCGGTTCGTATTACTCACGTACCAACAAATACCGTAGTGCAGTGTCAAAACGAGCGTTCACAGCATAAAAATAAAGCCCAAGCGATGAAGCAGTTAAAAGCTAAATTATTCGAGCTTGAGCTACAGCAGCAAAATGCTGAAAAACAAACGCAAGAAGACGCTAAATCTGATATAGGTTGGGGTAGCCAAATACGTTCATACGTACTTGATGACGCACGTATTAAAGATTTACGTACAGGCGTTGAAAACCGCAATACCCAATCGGTACTTGACGGTAACTTAGATAAATTTATTGAAGCCAGCCTTAAATCTGGCCTATAACCACCAAGCTAATAAAGAGCTAAAAAATGACTGATAAAATCCAAGACGAAAACAAGTTAATCGCTGAGCGTCGCGGCAAGTTAGACGCGATACGCGAAAATTGCCCAGCCAACGGTCATCCAAACCAATTCCGTCGTGAGCATTACACGGCTGATTTGCAAGCCCAGTTTGGTGATAAGAGCAAAGAAGAATTAGTTGAACTACAAGAAGTTGTGTCTATTGCTGGACGTATTTTAGCAAAGCGTGGACCATTTTTTGTAATTCAAGACATGAAAGGTCGCGTACAAGCGTATGCATCTAAAGATGTTCAAAAAGACCTTAAAGAAAAATATGGTCAGCTAGACACTGGCGATATTATAGGTGTTAAAGGCGCGTTAAATAAATCGGGTAAAGGCGATTTATACGTAGAAATGACTGAGTATCAATTACTAACTAAGTCACTTCGCCCGTTACCTGAAAAATTCCATGGCTTATCAGATCAAGAAACAAAGTACCGCCAACGTTATGTTGACTTAATTACTAACGAAGCAACGCGCGAAACATTCCGCATTCGCTCACAAGTAGTTGAAGGCATTCGTCGCTTTTTAGCAGACCGTGACTTTATGGAAGTAGAAACACCTATGCTACAGGTTATACCTGGTGGTGCATCTGCGCGTCCGTTTGTAACTCACCATAACGCGCTTGATATCGACATGTACCTACGTATAGCGCCAGAGCTTTACTTAAAGCGCTTAGTGGTAGGTGGTTTTGATCGTGTATTTGAAATTAACCGTAACTTCCGTAACGAAGGGTTATCTACACGTCACAACCCAGAATTTACAATGATTGAATTTTACCAAGCATACGCTGATTACATCGACCTGATGAACATCACCGAAGATATGCTACGTACTGTTGCAGAAAACGTACTAGGTAGTGCAATTGTAGTTAATACAACTAAGGACGAAAACGGCGAAGTTATCGATTCAGTTGAATACGACTTTGGTCAACCGTTTACACGTTTAAGTATGGCGGATGCTATCTTAAAATATAACCCTGAGTTTGATGCTGCAGTATTTAACGACCCAGAAAACCATTTTGAAGAGTTAAAAGCGTACGCTAAACAAGTGCACGTTAAAATTCCTGAAAACTGTGTTTGGGGTCCAGGTAAGTTTCTTTGTGAAATATTTGAAGAAACAGCAGAGCACATGCTTATTCAACCTACGTTTATTACTGGTTACCCGTGGGAAGTATCACCACTTGCACGCCGTAACGACGAAAACCCATTTGTTACCGACCGTTTTGAGTTTTTTGTTGGCGGCCGTGAACTTGCAAATGGTTTCTCTGAGCTTAACGATGCACAGGATCAAGCTGAGCGCTTTACTCGTCAAGTTGAAGAGAAAGACGCAGGCGATGATGAAGCAATGCACTACGACGAAGACTACATACGCGCACTAGAGTACGGCTTACCGCCAACGGCTGGTGAAGGTATTGGTATTGACCGTTTAGTAATGTTGTTTACTGATTCATCAACAATTAAAGACGTTATTTTGTTCCCGCATATGCGTCCACAAGCTGACTAAGCTTTAGTAGAACAAAGTAAGTTAATAAACGCCGCTTAATAGCGGCGTTTTTTTTACTTATAATTAGTGTTTTAATTAATAAGTACTACACTAAAAATTAAAGGTAATTATTAGTGCTGATTAATGTGCAATTCAGCTTCACTAACTTATTGTTATTGGAAGTTTTTAATATTAAAACTAACAGTGCTATAACTTTTTAGTATGATTGTTTTTTAAACATATGTTGTGTTTGTACAAAGGTTTTAGCTAGAATACGCACGAAATTTACACTGCTGGTATTTAGCAGTTAAATATAGATTCTTAAAGGACTTAGAATAATAGTATGAAAGACAAACGAGTAGATGATTTATCAGAAGAATGCACATCAGAGCAAGAACGAAACGCTTACTACCGTGCTTGTATCGCTGAATTTCAACAATTAGGTTACCAAGAACAGTATTTGGCTCAGTTAACTGATGACTTAGTTCCCGTGCTAGGTGTTAATCCTTCAAATAAAAATACGTAACCCGCTTAAATTTCAAACTAATTACACTTTTAAACCAAGCATATGTGCAATCTGTAACCATATAGTCGTTTTTGGTAGAAAAGTGTTTGACATATTTTCTGAAATCTTTATTATACGCCCCACAAGACGGAGAGGTGTCCGAGTGGCCGAAGGAGCTCCCCTGCTAAGGGA
This sequence comes from Pseudoalteromonas sp. SR45-1, assembly GCF_014163655.1. NCBI lineage: Bacteria > Pseudomonadati > Pseudomonadota > Gammaproteobacteria > Alteromonadales > Pseudoalteromonadaceae > Pseudoalteromonas > Pseudoalteromonas sp. SR45-1. The sequence continues at coordinate 38,803 of NZ_JACJDR010000005.1, forward strand.
GTATAGAGTTTGTAGCTCTATCGAGGGTTCGAATCCCTCCCTCTCCACCATTTCTTTTAATGGCGTGTTTTGTAAAATTTTAAAGTATGGGTGCATAGCTCAGCTGGATAGAGTACTCGGCTACGAACCGAGCGGTCGGAGGTTCGAATCCTCCTGCGCCCACCATACTTTAATAACTCGCTTAGAGTCTAAATAAGCAAACTATAAAGTGGGTGCATAGCTCAGCTGGATAGAGTACTCGGCTACGAACCGAGCGGTCGGAGGTTCGAATCCTCCTGCGCCCACCACTTTATAAACTCTACTTAGAGTATAAATAAGTAAAACTCTCACTTAGAGTAAAAACAAGTAATAGTAAAAATGAAAGTGGGTGCATAGCTCAGCTGGATAGAGTACTCGGCTACGAACCGAGCGGTCGGAGGTTCGAATCCTCCTGCGCCCACCACTTTCATGTTTTCATACACTTTTAAGTGTAAGAAAAATAAACCGATGGAAATCGGTTTTTTTATGCCTGAATTAATACGCTCTGCTTAGAGTTTAAATAAGCAATCTATGAAAGTGGGTGCATAGCTCAGCTGGATAGAGTACTCGGCTACGAACCGAGCGGTCGGAGGTTCGAATCCTCCTGCGCCCACCACTTTCATAAACAAGCCGACATTAAGTCGGTTTTTTTGTGCCTAAAATAAAGTGAAGTGAAGTGAAGTGTAGGTTTAGGTGAATTGAGAACCAAGCAGTCGGAGGTTCACTCTTACAAGATACGTCCTGCGCCCACCACTTTCATAAACAAGCCGACATTAAGTCGGTTTTTTTGTGCCTAAAATAAAGTGAAATGTAAACTACCACTCCTGTAGCCGCAGAGCTTGCTCGCGTGAGAAGCGCCAGCTTCTAATTACTTACCACCGATATAACTGATACTTTATTTACGAGCTTCGTTCGTCGCGTCAGCAAGCTGTAAGCCTACAAGTAAAACCAGTGCTAATCGTTAAATCCAAACTCCGAGCTTATTCATCTGTGGTAGACGCTGAGCTTGCTCGCGTGAGAAGCGACTGCTTCTATTCCCCCTCAAAATATAATTTATAAGATTTTATTTGTTGGCAACGCCAGAAATAAGTAATTTATTCACAAAGAGGTTAAGAGGCGCTGCGCTTTTAGAGGTAGTAATAAAGCAAAACTAATAAACCCGGGTTTATGTCTTCTCATTTACTTCTCTTTGTATAATAGATCTTTAAGTGGTTCATTGACCAAGAAACTAAATAACTAGAAGCGTTTAGCTCTAAGAAGGTTAAATACGGTCTTTAAGCTTAAAATGAGAGGTGGTATTTTCAAGTAAAGCTATCCCTAATCGTTAAATCTAAACTCCGAGCTTATTCATCCGTTGTAGACGCTGAGCTTGCTCGCGTGAGAAGCGACAGCTTCTATTCCCCCCTCAAAAATATAATTTATAAGATTTTATTCGTTGGCAACGCCAGAAATAAGTAATTTATTCACAAAGAGGTTAAGAGGCGCTGCGCTTTTAGAGGTAGTAATAAAGCTAAGCTAAACTAATAAACCCGAGTTTATGTCTTCTCATTTACTTCTCTTTCGCTTCTCTTTGTATAATAGATCTTTAAGTGGTTCATTGACCAAGAAATTAAATAACTAGAAGCGTTTAGCTCTAAGAAGGTTAAATACGATCTTTAAGCTTAAAATGAGAGGTGGTATTTTCAAGCAAAACCATCTCTAATCTTTAAATCTAAACTCCGAGTTTATTTATCCGTTGTAGACGCTGAGCCTGCTCGCGTGAGAAGCGACAGCTTCTAATCACTATATCTACTCAAGCCCACTTAACCCTTTTCTAAAGCTGCTCTTTATTATTACCTATGTTATTTTAAACGCCTTGTTTAAAAGGATATTGCAGTATGTTTAAAACCCTATTTATTACGTTGTTTTTTATTTTTAGCGCCATTTTTATTGCAAGTGTGCAAGCCAACGAAGCTAATAACTCACTTGTAGTAGGTGCGCAGCAATATGCTAAATATTTACCGCAGTTAAAAAATAAACGTGTAGGGCTAGTAGTCAATCAAACATCAAGCGTAGGGGAAACTCACTTAGTAGATACTCTACTGACTAAAAACATAAACATAACTAAAATTTTTGCACCTGAGCATGGCTTTCGTGGCGATCACGATGCGGGAGCCCATGTGAAAAATGCTGTTGATGGTAAAACTGGTATTCCGCTTATTTCTATTTACGGTAAAAATAAAAAACCAAGCCAAGCTGCTATAGCCGATGTTGATGTCATTATTTTTGACATTCAAGATGTGGGAGTGCGTTTTTATACCTACATAAGCTCTATGCACTACATGATGGAAGCCGCTGCAGAGCAGGGGATAGAATTTTTAGTACTCGATAGGCCCAATCCAAATATTGCCTACGTTGATGGGCCAATATTAGAGTCAGAATTTAAATCGTTTGTAGGCATGCACCCAATTCCTGTTTTACACGGCATGACCGTTGGCGAACTTGCCAAAATGATCAAGGGCGAGGGTTGGATCAATAAAGCGGCCGATTTAAAATTAACGGTGATCGCTGTTGATCATTACACTCGCAAAAGTACTTATAGCTTGCCTGTAAAACCAAGCCCTAACTTACCTAACGATCAAGCCATTGCGCTTTACCCATCACTTTGCTTTTTTGAGGCAACGCCTATCAGTATTGGTAGAGGCACCGACTTTGCATTTCAAGTAATTGGCTATTCGCCAGTAGCATTAGGTGATTTTAATTTTACACCGCGCGCAATTAAAGGCGCTGCTTTAAACCCTAAATTTAAAAACCAAACCGTACAAGGGCTCGATTTAAGACAAGCAAATATCACAGGTCTAAATTTAACTTACTTAATAAATGCGTACACGGAGCTTAGTAAAAATAACATCTCGTTTTTTGAGCGCGCTGACTTTATGGATAAGCTAGCGGGTACTAATAAATTGCGCTTAGCTATTGAAGCAGGGCAATCAGAGGCGGAAATAAAACAAAGCTGGCAGGCGGGACTTGCGCAATTTAAAGCGCAAAGAGCGCCTTACTTGTTATATAAATAAGGGCTAAGCATGTTTATTGCTTTAAAAAATCAAAGGTATGGTTATATCAAACAAGCTTTTATAGTGGCATTGAGCTTTATTATTGTGGGTTGTAGTACACCACCTGAGCCTATTAGCTCGGTGCTAACACTTACAAAAAGCCAGCTTGTAGAGCTGCCTAATGCACAAGTGGTTGTAACGTTTCCTGAGGTAAATCCAAGTAGCCGGTTTTATGTAAATAACCGAGGCACGTTTAAAGCTTACAAAGGGCGCGGGCAATTATTAATACAAAACCATAACGCACAAAGCGCCGATATTTACATTAATAATAAAAAGCTCGACGTTAACCAACTAAGCGCCAACACCTTATATAATTACAGTTTGGCAAAAAATACTCACAACGGTGTTAATACCTTTAAAGTTGAAAATATTCTCCCTGCTGGCGCAAGTTTAACGCTGCGTTTTGCATTTCCTACTTTAAGCGATGAACCAAAAAAGCATATAGATTTTACTGAAGTAGACGAATTAATTGAGCGTGATGTAAAAGCGGGTTTTCCTGGGGCTGTATTGGCTGTTGTTAAAAATGGTGAGCTAATAAAATTAACCGCCTATGGCGATGCAAAGCAATATCAGCAAAGTGATTTAATGCTACTACGCCCAGAGCCAATGCAAACTAATACTTTGTTTGATCTTGCCTCAAACACCAAAATATTTGCCACAAACTTTGCACTTATGAAATTAGTAAGCGAAGGGTTATTAAATATTAATAAACCCGTACAAAGCTACCTAAGCGAATATAAAGGTGAAGGGCGAGCAAAGCGCACAGTAAAAGACTTACTCACACACAGCGCTGGATACCCGCCAGTATTTGACTTTCATCGTAAAGATGGCAGCTACGGCGACGCGTTTTATTCGCAAAACAGTAAAACCACCAAACAGCTATTACTTACCAGCGTGCCTTTTAGTAGTAAATCATCTGGGCAGCATGTTTACTCAGATATTGATTACATGATTTTAGGCGTACTCATTGAGCGCATAACTGGGCAGCCCCTTGACGAATACCTAGAGCAGCAAGTGTACGCGCCATTAAAATTAACTAACACGTTATTTAATCCACTTAAAAAAGGCTTTAAGCCGCAGCAATTTGCAGCCACTGAGCTTAGCGGCAACACACGAGACGGGCGCATTAAGTTTGATAATGTTCGTACCACTGTTTTACAAGGCCAAGTGCATGATGAGCGCGCTTACTACTCACTTGATGGCGTAGCAGGGCATGCAGGGTTGTTTAGTAACGCTCACGACTTAGCCGTGCTTTGCCAGCTATTACTAAATAATGGCGGCTACGGCGACCAACAATTATTTAGTGCCAGTGCCTTAGCACAATTTTTAACGCCGCAATCAAGCGATGAGACCTACGGGCTTGGCTTTAGGCTTGCTGGTAATAATCAAGCAAGGCGCTGGCACTTTGGGCCTTATGCAAGTGCGCAGGCTTATGGGCACACAGGTTGGACGGGTACAGTGACCGTAATTGACCCCGCTTACGACTTGGCTATTGTTTTACTTACCAATGCTCGCCATAGCGCAATTAAAGGCTCGCAAAAACGTTACGAATTTACAGGTAAACAATTTGAAACCGCGCAGTACGGATCGGTGGTGTCGCTTATTTATGAAGCGCTACTAAATCAATAAGCTATCGTATAGGTTAAAACGTACTAACAGCATTACTCTAAGTGATTTATTTACAGGTGACTTGAGTAAGGCAATCCATTAAGCTAAGCGGTTTACAAATCTAAGCCAGTTTATGCTGCTAGGCTTAACAAATAAGCGATAAAACGCGTACAAAGCGAGAGTGGCTCGCTAATAATTAAGGTTAACTTTTTATGCATTGGTATTCTATTTTACCGCCGCTAATTGCGATTGCTATCGTGTTTTGGCGAAAAGAAGTGATTATGGCACTACTTGTTGCTGTTGCTTCTTCTGAGTTTTTACTCGCCTTTCAGGGCGAAGGTAATAGCTTGTTTGACACTTTTTTAAATACCATTGAACGTATTATTTCGGTTGCCAGCTCGCCAGGTAATACACGCATATTAATATTTAGTATTTTAATTGGTGCACTGCTTGCCTACATTCGCGAATCTGGCGGCGTTGCAGCAACTGTTAATATGTTAATGAACAAAGGCATTGCAAAAAGTAAGCGCCAAGTGGGCTTTTTAACCATGTTTACCGGCATTGCGGTGTTTATAGAATCTAACCTGAGCGTACTTACCTCAGGTATTTTATCGCGAGGCTTGTTCGACAAATTTAAAATGAGCCGAGCGCGTCTAGCGTATATTATTGACAGCACCAGTGCGCCAGTGTGTATTTTAATACTACTTAATGGCTGGGGTGCATTTGTACTTGGTTTGTTAGGTAACTACGAGCTAGGTGAGTCGGCTGTATCGGTATTGTGGGGCAGTGTAGGGTATAACTTTTACGCCATAATTACCCTTGCCATTGTTTTTTACACAATCGCGTTCGATAAAGTGCACGGCCCAATGAAAGAAGCCGAAGAAAAACTAGAGCTTCAAACAACCGACGTAAAAGATGAAATAAAAGCCTCTAAAGCGCGTTACATGTTAATCCCGCTTATTACGCTAATTACCAGCATGGTTGGCTTTATGTATTACACAGGTAATGGTGTACTTGCCGAGGGCAGCGGTTCTAAATCAGTATTATACGCAACGGTTTTAGCCATTGTTGTTGCTTACTTTTTAATGATTGGTTCGCGTAAATTTACGCACCATCAGTTAGTTGATACCGGTTTTAAAGGTATGGGCGAATTAATGCCGCTAGTCGCCATTGTACTGCTTTCGCTTACACTTGGCGCAAGCTTAAAAGAGCTGGGTACTGGCGTATTTGTAGCGTCACTTGTTGGCGACTACTTACCTATTTACTTAATAGTACCGGTGCTGTTTTTAACCGGCGCAGTAATGTCGTTTACTACGGGCACATCGTGGGGTACGTTTGCTATATTAATTCCAATTGGTGTGCCACTTATTCAAGCGCTAGGTTTACCGCCATCGCTTGTTGTTGGTGCTATTTTGGGTGGTGGTATATTTGGCGATCATTGCTCGCCTATATCCGACACCAGCGCTGTATCGGCTATTGCATCGGGATGTGACTTACTCACCCACGTTAAAACGCAGCTACCGTACGCCTTATTTGGTGGTGGCCTTACATTTTTAGCGTACTTAGTAACAAGCATAATTGTTTTGTAAGAGCGTACTATAGAAGTAATGCTTTAATAAACGAGCAATAATAATTACCTAAAAGCCTGCAACTATGCAGGCTTTTTTAGAGCATAAAACAAGGATTGTTTAAATGAAAAATAAAGCTTTTGTCTTTTTTAGTTTTTTATTATTTCTGAACGCATGCTCTTACCTAGAAAGTGAAATAGAACAAGCTAATAGACTAGCAAAAACATATCAGCTCGATATTAAGGCTGGCGATACTCGTTTATTTTTTCCTGAACAATTTTTAGGAATTGGAGGCAAGCCGCCTACACTTGAAATGGAAAGCACTTCTTTGGAGGATTCTTCAGAGTCACTTGATGGCATTGAAACCGCGCTGGAGGTTTATCCTGAAGGCTTTGTTTCCAAATTTATTAATGCTATTTATATTTCAGGACCTATGCTCATGGAGGGGGCTGAAGCGGGGGAACATATTCAAGAAATTTTATAATACTAGCAAATATCTCAGATAAGAACGGTACTAACTTCAATTATGGAAATTCGTTACGGGGAGTTCATCACGAGCTTAGTTCTTTGATTTATTTACGCTCCCCTTTTGTTAATCTTGCATGGCAAGGTCTGTTGCCTGAAAGTTGGAGTCCTGCTTCCTCGAATTATGAGGCTTTAACGCAAGATAGAAGTATAGGGCCTGATTATGAAAATGGATTTTTATCTACCTACGGTAAAACTAATATTGAGAACGACTTTAATATTTTCGCCGAATTTGCTTTTTCTGAGCCTGAAAAGCTACGAGACCTTGCAGCTAAGTATCCAACTATAGCTAAAAAGCTGAGTTTATTTATTACTGCATATAAGCAGGTTTATCTTGAGTATCGGCAGAGCTTCGAAGAGTATTTTACTAGTACAGGTCTAAGCGATGTTGCTATAAAACCTGATAATGTAGAGATTACGATTAACAGTGATTTTAGTAACGTTAAGCCGCAGATAATTCACTAAGTTAGCCCAGTGAAGGGCTTATTTTTACAGATAGTGATTGTTTAAATATAAGGTATTTCTCAGTTAAAGAAACACAAGTTAAATACTCAAAAAGTAATTTTTCTTATACCTAAAATCATTACAGAAATTAACTTCTTAGGATTTCTCTACCTAACTTTAAATGATATGATTTCGACAATTAAATAATAAATAAGGACATTTTTATGGATATTATTATCGGTCAACATGCGCTAAAGAAAAAAACACAGCTAACGCAACTTTCTGAACGTGCAATTGGTAAAGCCTTTAAAGATCAAGCTGCTTTAGCAATACAAATGACGCAATGTAGTGCAGCTGTTTATCGTCGATTACAACGAACTTATAAATCAACTGTAACACCACGCGATGAAAAAAGAGTTAAAGCAGGTGGCTTAAGTACACAATCAGTTACTTTTTCAACAAGTAATAGTAGCCAAAAATCCTTTAATAGCTTACTTCCTGCAATGCGAGGAAGAGGTGCACCTACAAATACTTCAAAAACGTCAAATGATGTTGCAGTTGCTTCTAATCAGCCACAAGCAGTTAACTTGCTGGCTTTGCTACATCCTGTTATAAGCGGCGACATAATGAAGACAGGTAATGCTGTTGAAAAAACAGCGACTATATTAGGGCTAGTAACAACGACTGTTGGTTTTGTAGTTCCAGGCGGTGGAGCTGTTTCATCAATTGTTAGTTGGGTAGGAAGTGGTGCTACGTATTCAGGTTTTTCAATGTCTAGAATTCGCTCTGATGCGCCAGACCGAGCTTATCACCAACTAACAAATTATATTACATGGCTAGCCGCTTGGAATAAAAAAGCGTGTGAGTTAATTGATATAGCAGATCCTAATGGTCAATGGACCTTTAGGGATATCGAGCATGGACTTTCATAAGATTAGACTGTAAGCAGCGTTTTAAAAGAAAGTGTAAATACGTTATACCTGTAACTTATGATTATTGAAAAGCCTGCTTAATTGCAGGTTTTTTGTTTTTAAAAACAAATAAAATTAAGTTGAATGGAGCTAAGCTAAGTAATATTAAGTTCAATAACACTCTCTCTATTATCTAAACCACTTAAATATAGACTTAATTACCCGTATTTATATTTTTTAGGTTATTGTATAGCATGAGCTTTAAGCATTTTAATAGCTATAAATTCTTACTTTTCAACTCATATAAGGCTGTAAATCCACACTATGTTTGCAATTGATAATATCATTCTCGTTAGTGCCATATTAATTTTACTAGGAGTGATCTCGAGCAAGTTATCTGCACGCGTTGGCTTACCGGTGCTGGTGCTATTTTTACTTGTAGGTATGCTCGCAGGTGAAGACGGTATTGCAGGTATTTCATTCGACAACGCAGAGGCCGCACATGCTCTGGGTACTCTAGCGCTTGCCATTATTCTATTTGATGGCGGCTTACAAACGCCTACCAGTTCAATTAAACAAGTGTGGAAACCCGCGTCTGCTTTAGCAACCGTTGGGGTGTTATTTACCGCCGTAATTACAGGCCTTGTGGCCACTTATATTTTAGACCTGCCCATATTACAAGGTGTTTTACTAGGCGCTATTGTTGGCTCTACAGATGCTGCCGCAGTGTTTGCGCTTTTACGAAGTGCGGGTATTCACTTAAATAAAAAGCTTAAATCTACCCTTGAAATAGAAAGTGCCTCGAACGATCCAATGGCTATTTTTCTAACGGTTGGATTGCTCGAAATGCTCGTTAACGACATGCCAATAGGGCTGGGTTTACTACAGTTATTTGCTCAACAAATGGGTGTTGGCGCTATTTGTGGTCTTTTAATTGGTAAGGTATCGGTTTGGTTTATTAATCGAATTAAACTAAATGCATCGGGTTTGTATTTAGTAATGGTAACCGCATTTGGACTGCTTTCATTTGGCCTTTCTGCAACGCTCGGCGGTAGTGGGTTTTTAGCTGTATTTATAACGGGTGTTATTTTAGGTAACAGCAAATTTGTATATAAACGCGGTATTTTTCTGTTTCATGACGGCTTAGCCTGGCTTGGGCAAATAACCATGTTTGTTGTATTAGGACTTCTTATTAATCCGTCGTCGTTGGTTGATGTATGGTTAGAAGGGTTGCTTATTGCACTGGCACTCATTTTTGTTGCTCGCCCATTAGCTGTAGCTCCTATTTTAAAACTGTTTGGCTTTAACAATCGCGAAACCCTGTTTGTATCTTGGGTCGGGCTTAGAGGCTCAGTACCCATTATTTTAGCTATATTCCCATTACTATTTGGCCTTTCAGGGGCTGAACTTATTTTTAATGTTGTTTTTTTCGTAGTGTTAATTTCAGCCACGTTACAGGGCTCAACAATGCCTTGGATGGCTAAAAAACTAAACTTAGTAGAGCCGCCGCCCGACCTAGCCGCTGCAACACTCGAAATCACAGCACTAAACGATATTGATATAGAAATTGTAGAATACACCTTAAGTGATGTTTCTCGGGTTTCTGGGCGCAGCTTGTCACATGCTGCACTTCCTGAAAGTGTAGTTGTTGCTATGATCACACGGGGGCCGTCAATCATACCGCCACGAGGATCAACTAAGTTAAAACCAAACGATCACTTATTTGTTGTTTTAAAACCAGATAACAGACCTTTTGTTGATTTAGTTTTTACAGCAACCGATAAAACAAACCATCAAGACAGCCACTTAGCCCACAACGAACTTAAAGTGAAAGGGGTCACGCTAGTAGGCGATATATTTTACTCCTACCACATGCAAATAGACGCCCCAGAGGGCATAAGCTTGGAAGAAGTGATCAACCAAAAGCTTTCAGGAGAAGTCAGTAAAGGCGCTATTGTTGTTATTGGCAATGTGCAAATACGCGTTATAACCATGGTGCATACACGCATAGTTACCATTGGCTTAAAGTATTTAAACAATCCAGAAAAACGACTTTTAAAGCAGTAATCATTAACAATGATTTATTAGGTGATGACAGTACTTTTATAGCTAAGTAGGTTGGGTTGAGTGGCACGAAACCCAACGGATCTCCAATAAAATGAGCACACCCAAAGCTAGTTATATAGTGTTTCTTGTTGGCGGACAGCTTGCGGGCGCTAGCCCATAATTAATATTAGATATAGGTTAAGTTTTTATAACGTTTACCATGGAAGAAGAGCCAAAGCGCGAATAAAAATTCATTATTTTGCTGTAAAAGTGTTAAAAGCTAAACACTAGTGTTTCTAGTTAATTATGAAAGCTTGTTCTAAATCGTTGATGAAAAATACATTTTAAATTAGTATTAACAGGCTCTTGATGGGATTGAAGTTAAGTTGTTGTAGCTTCAGTTTGCCTTATGTCTGATAAGGCAAGGTTCACTTATTTATATAGGTGGGCAAATCTAATCTCTACACTTAGGTGTTTGGTTTAACCAAAATGTCAACTTCAACGGCATGTTATCTAAAAGTATCTACACCCATCTTGAGCTTTTTAAGGGAGTTTTATTGCATGGATAGTAAGTTAAGTAAAAATATAAGTAGTTTAAGTGATCAAATCTGGTTTACTAGAAAATGCAGGATTAGAGCTTCGGAAAGGCTCCTGTCTAATTATTTCCATTCAAATTTAATACTAGTATGGTACTCCTTTCTAACCTTTTCTTTTTCGGTATACTTAATTAAAAACCCAGACTTTTTTAATCTGAATACAGATATAATAATGGTTCTTACTACTGGAGCCGTCTTTACTCTTTCGTTATTCATTCCTCAATTGAATTTAAAAGCTAGATATGAAAAGTTGAAAAAGAATTACATTGAAATGCAAGGGCTAGTGTCTGAGCTTTCTTTATGTGATTCGAAAAATAATTTTTTCGAGATTCAAGGGGATTATCAGGCTCTCCTTGATTCAGTAGAGAACCACAGACCCTTTGACATGCTTTACTTTGTTCATTTTGAAGCTGATAAAAATTGTAGTAGGAACTTATCTTTTTTTGAAGTGTTAAGGCTTTATGTTTATGTTTTTGTCCGTACTTCATTCATTACTTTAGCTTACACCTTGCCTGTCTTTTGTGTGGTTTCTTTATGAATGAAAGTGAGTTTTTTAACGCTATATTTGAGAAAAAAAATCTTACAAATGTTTATCTAAAATATATCCATTTTACTCCTTCTACTGGGGTTGATGGAATTAATGCTAATGAAAGATATAACTATGAATCAGAAATAGATCTGATAGTTAGGAAAGTCCACACCAGAAAATATAAGTTTAGTAAATACAAGGAAAAGTTGATTTCAAAAGGTGCCGAGAAATATCCAAGAGTGATATCGATACCTACAGTCAGGGATCGGCTTGTTTTAAAAGCGCTTCATTTGTTTCTTCAAGGGATTTTCCCTGAAAGTTCAAAAACTCTTATTCCCCAAATAATGCTGGATAAGATTAAGCAAGACGTTAAAAAAACGTGTTATAAATCTTTTATCAAAATTGATATAAAAAACTTTTACCCAAGTATCGAACACGATTTATTGCTGAATAAAACATTTAATAAAATTAAAAGTAATGAAGCTAGGGATTTAATTAATAAAGCTCTTACTAACCCTACTGGTGTGAAAGCTAGCACTCAGGGTGTCCCTCAAGGACTTTCAATTTCTAATATCCTAGCAGAAATGTATGTTAGTGATATTGATAATACATACAAAGGTTCTGCACTAATTTCTTACAATCGGTATGTCGATGATATATTGATATTTTCTGAAGAAAATAGGCCAAAGATACTTTTGGATAAAATTATAGATGACTTTAAATCATTAAAATTGGAGTGCCATCATTATGATAATCTGGGCAGTAAAACCAAAATTGGGTCTTTAAACGAAAGCTTTGATTTTTTAGGATATTGGATTAATAAGCGTAGGCTTACGGTTAAAAAGGAATCTATTTGGAGGGTAGAGAACTCTATAGCTAAAATTTTAAATGCTCATAAACACATACCTCAAGCTAAAAAATATATAACGGAAAATAAATTAAATTTAAGAATTACTGGTTGTATATATGAAGGCAAGCGAAGAGGATGGCTTTTTTATTACTCTCAAATGGAAGATGAAACAGTTTTATATAGGCTTGATGCTACTGTAAAAAAACTGCTCAAGCAGTCGAAGTTAAATACAATTATTAACCAAAAAAAATTCTCCAAAGCTTATAAAGAGTGTGCAAGAGATGTGATTGAAAATCACAAGTATATTATTAACTTTGATGGATATACATTAGCAGAGAAAAGAAGTTTATTATCGAGCTACATGGATGTTGCGACAATCGAAGCACTAACGCCCGATACGGTGAATTCTTTATTTACTAAAAGAGTACGGCATCTGATCAAGGATTTAGAAGAGGATATTAGAGACAATAGCTAATACTGTAAAAAACACTCATATTATTAAATGCTTTATATAGGATATATATTCGTACTAAGTGTCAATCTCTATATAAATTACCACTAATCAAGCCACCTAAGCCCCACATTGCCTAACCCCAGCTCCCGCATGTTTAAGCGCTATAATTTGCCCTTTGCCGTTATGTGCCATAGCCAGCATATCACCCATATTTAGACCACTTTCCACTGCATGCTTCCCTTTTAAATCACTGAGCAGCGAATGCTTAATTTGCACGAGTACTTCATCATTACAGCTGGCTATGTACCAGTCGTTATCTACCTTCACTAGAGTGCCGTATTCTATGTGACGTTGTTGGTGGCGGCGTAAATCGTTAGCTAATTGGCTGTCGAGTGCGTGTTTTTGTTCCGTAATAGAGCTTGCGTAGTTACCAGCTTGGTTTATTTCGTGTGTTTTTATAATTGAATAGTCGTGAATGTCTATGGTGTTAAATACGCTGTTAAGTACGGTTTTAGGCTTTGTATTTATTACGTTGTTATTATCAAACACAATAAAGGCAAACACACCCAGTGCGCAGGCTAGGCTGGTTAGCTGTAGCGTAAAGCCGATCTTTTTAGGCTTTGCATGCACAGCGTTATTAAGTAGCGCTTTTTGCTGAGCGCTTGTAAGTGTAGTGCGCGCTTTTCGCTCTTTAAAGTGTTGTGTGAGCTTTTGATCAAACGGCTCATCAGGCTTGTTCATTGTTTGCTCCTAATAAACGTTTAAGGTTATGCTTGGCATAACGCAGCCTTGTTTTAATGGTCTCAAGGCTGCTTTGCGTTATAAGCTCTATGTCGGTGAGCGAAAAGCCTTCTTGTTGCAAGGTTATGGCTTCGCGCTGTACAAAGCTGAGTTGTTTTAGCGCGGCGTCGAACGCTTCGTAACTTATGTTTGAGCTGCCTATATGCGAGTCTCGACTAGTTAAGTCACCATTATTTAAATCGCTTTCGCTTTTATCATTTTGTGTTGCTAAATGCGTGTTTTCGTCAAGCTCTACAAAGTGCTGTTGCCTGCGGTATTCGTCAATGAGTGTGTTGCGGGCAAGTTTAAATAACCACGCTTTTGGTGTGGTTTGGGCTTGGTAAAGGTGGCGTTTTTCGATTACTTTTAGCCATGTTTGTTGGCTTACGTCGTATGCTAAATGCGTATTAGATTGCGTAACAAGGTAGTGGTATAAGTCGTTACTGTAGAGGGCAATAAGCTGCTCTAAGTATCGATTGTCGCCACTTTTTGCGTAACTTGCCATGCAGTCCTTGCTTGGCGTTTCAAATAACCATGACTTAATACTTAGTAGCATAGGCGTTTAGTCCGTTAAATAGAGTTATCTAATTTAAAATCGAGCTGTACAGTTTGACCTGTTTGTAATTGTGCCACACCTTCAATTACTTTGGGGCGATATTTCCAGCGTTTAATGGCTCGTATTGCTTCGCGATCAAAGGTACGTTTTGGCTCGGCGTTAATAACTACTGGGTCGATTACTTCCCCCGTTGGCGAAATACTAAAGCTTAGTTGCACCCAACCTTCAATACCATCGCGCGCGGCTGTGGTTGGGTATTTAGGGTTTATGCGCACTATGGGTGTTGCATCCCCTGTTGGGCGATTAATGGTATTGTTAATGTCGCCACCAAAATCGTCAATTGTAACTGGCGTAAAGTCGCTAATCGCCAACACAGGATCGGCTGATGTATCAAGCGGTGGTGCTTTTGGCGGCACTTTAGGCATTGGCGGTGGTGGCTGTATTTTTTGTATATGCCTTACTTTTGAATCCTCAGGTGCCTGAAAAATCTCTACTATAAAATCGTCCCCTGGTTTAACCGGTGCGCGTTGCTCGCCACTTATTAAATATTGCATAAACGCAAAAGCTGCAAAGGTCATTACGGCACCGCCAATAACGGCAGTTGATGTTTTAATAAATACTGGGTTGTTAGGTACTTCAAGTGTGTGCATAAGCCGCTCCAAATTAACGCATTAGGGTGTTTTCAAAGCTATAACGGGTGGCAAATCAAAAAGGGGTGAAATAATTTTATAAAAAATCTGGGGTTTAGTTACAATAGCCATTCGCATTCTTTTACTTATTAACTTTTTAGGCTGTTATGCAACTCATTGAAATAAATAAAGCGCGTTATCGTAAACATTTAAACCGTGTTATTGCAGGATGTGGTATTGGTTTGGCTGTAGGCAGCTTGGCTATATCGCAAACGCTGATTGCTTTATTTCCTGATGAAAGTGGTAGCCACTTTCATTGGAACTTAATAGGCGTTGCTATTACAAGCGTTGGGCTTGCGTGGTTACTTAATAAATACCGTACACATAGCTTTATGACTGAAGTTGTTTATGTGTGGGAGCTTAAAAAAGCACTTAATAAAATAACCCGTAAAATGGCTAAGTTAAAAGCCGCTGGCCGTGAAGGTAATGCCGATGCGTTATTGGCGATTCATTATAGCTACGCGGGCTCTCGGTTATTGTGGCAACTAGACGATAACCTAATCACCATGGACGATTTAGCCATTAAACAAGCTGAGCTTGAATCTGTTGCAGCGCAACATAACGTAACGCTTAATGTTGAAGATTACGATGAAAGCATTTTAAAACAGTTTTAAAGCTTAGGTTTTTAAATTAGTTAGAGGAGCCTCAATGAAAAAAGTACTCATAGTGTGTTTAGGTAATATTTGCCGCTCGCCAACCGCAGAGGCGGTATTAAAAGCCCGCGCTAAAAAGCTAGGTGTTAACGTTAAAGTTGATTCGGCGGGCACTATTGGCTATCACGAAGGTAAAGCGCCTGATAGTCGCTCAATGGCAGCAGGGGAGAAGCGCGGTTACAGCTTTAAAGGTATTTATTCACGTAAAGTGCGTACAAGCGACTTTACTGAGTTTGATTTAATTTTAGCGGCCGATACGCAAAATTTAGCTGATTTAAAAGCCCAGTGCCCTGAGCATCTACAGTACAAATTAGCGCTGTTTTTAGAATATGGCGAGCAAGCCCAAAGCGCTATTCCCGATCCCTATTACGGCGGCGATGATGGCTTTGAGAATGTGCTCAATTTAATAGAAGCGGCTAGCGATAAAATACTCGCTAAAATTTAATCCCTATTTTATTACTAAAGCTAAATTTAACGAGCTTTTAGTCGTATTGCATGGCGTCCCTAAAGTAAGTACATTTTATACTTACTCAAAGGGAACTTTATGAAAATAAAAATATTACTACTCACTTTATCTATCGCTTCTTGTTCTACTTTTGCTAATGATGTTAGTTTTTCGATTGGGGGTGGCTATCCTTACTTAGTTATTCCTGAGGTATCTTTATCGGCTAACGACGACACACAACGCTGGTATGCAAACTATAAACTAGGCCTTGATGATGGATTTTCTGCCGGTTTTGAACAAGCAGTTAGCGATAATAAAAAACATGCTTTTGGCGTACTTGTGGGCGCTATTGGTGCAAGAGATACAGACCAAGAGTGTGAAAGTTCAACTAATGATGTAGCAACTGACTTTGCTAATACGCTAGGTTGTGTAATTGGCGGTATTTTTGATGAAGAAACAACAAATGGTATAGGGCTTACGTACAACTACAACTTTAATGGATTGAACAGCGCTGGTTTTAGATTAAAGCTAGATGTGGGCTACGGTAAAGCAAGCGATAGCAATGAAAAAAGAGCCGATGGCGGAATTAGCGTAAGTTATGAATTTTAACTACGTAGAATTTGTATTAGTTGGTATTAAAAAAGACGCTTAAAGCGCCTTTTTTAATGAGCCGCTTTTAGTGGCGGTTAATTTTAAAGTCGAGTTGTACCTGAGAAATAGCGCTAACAGGTTTGCCATTTTCAAACTTTGGCGCGTAACGCCATTGCTCAAGCGCTGCTTTGGCTGATTTTTCAAATGCGCTGCCGCCTTCTGAGCTAAGTACTTTTGGGTTTTTTACAAAGCCAGCTGCGTCTACCTCAAACTCCATAACAACGCTACCATCGGTACTAAATCTGGCTTTGTTAACTGGGTATTTAGGATTAACACGATAGAGTGGTGTTTGCTCTTGCGATTCTTTCCATGGCACCATTTGAGCGATAGCTAGGCAATGTTTAGTTGCTTCTTCGCTTTTACCTTGCTTTTCGTACAGACCTACAAGCTTTGAATGAGCTGTTAGCTCTGCACTGTGATCAAAGTTTAAGTTACTATCGAATACAGTAACTATACGGTTTAGCCTTTCAATCGCTTGATTGTATCTTTTACGACCCTCTGCGAATGAGGCCATTAAAAAATCGGCTTTTATGCGCTCTAGTGAGTTTTTAGGTAAGTTTTCTTGGTAGTATTCGTCGGCTTCTTCTAGGTAGTTTTTAGCCTCACGATATTTTTTAGAACTAAACTTTTTAGCCAGTAGCGTTGCAGCTTCAAGTTTCATGTCGGCTACAAACTTAGGGTTATTTTGTGTTTTAGCTATACCTATTACTTGTTCTAAAAAGTTAGCTGCTTTGTAAGCTGATGTTGTGTAGTTAGCTTTTCCGAGCAGTGCATCAACTGTTTCTATTGATTGTTTGCCGTGGTTTGCAGCTAAAATAGTATGTGCTTCATCATAAAGTGCAAAACGTTGTTCGTTTAGCTCATCGCCGTAGCCTTTAATAGCTTTAGCGTAGTTAATAGCTAAGTTAGCAGTATTGTCGTCGCTTTTACCGTAAACGGCTTTACCTGATGTGTAAGCAAGTTTGGCAGTTTGTTGTACGTTTTCGTCTGCTTTAACTGCTGCTAAATAGCTTTGGTATGCTTGGTTAAATACCGTTTGAGGATCGCTTGCTTGGCTGGCGAATGCTGTAGTGCTTAAAGTTGTTGCGCTTAAAGTAGACAAACTTAAACCGATAAATAAAGCGAGTTGCTGACGTTTCATAATAATCCCTATTAACTTTTAAATTGAAACTAGGTTGACGTAATTACAACAGTTTCTTATTTATATAATTTTTGACTGAATGGTAAAACTACTTAAAGGCTTTCAAAATACAGTTCAGCTTGTGTTGTTGCATTTACAGGTTTTCCATTTTTAAACTTTGGAGCGTAACGCCATTGTTTAACAGCGGCTATCGCTGATTTTTCAAATGCTTTAGAACCCTCAGAACTAATAACCTTAGGACTTTGCACAAAGCCATGGGTATCAACTGTAATCTCTAATATAACTATTACATGACTTTTAGTTTCACCGCGAGGGTATATAGGCTCGGTTATGTAGAGTGGATTTTGCTCTGAGGTATTTTTCCAGTGCGTATTTTTAGCAAAGGCTAAGGCGTGTTTAGTCGCTTTATCGCTTTCATCTTGTTTTTCATATAGCTGAACTAAGCCAACATGCGCATTAAGCTCAAAGCTTTGATCTAAATTTTTATATTTATCAAATAAGCCAACTATACGGTTTAGCCTTTTAGTTGCTTTGTCGTAATCTTTACGGCCACTCTCAAATGAAACCATTAAAAGGTCAGACTTTATACGCTCTACTGCATTATCAGGTAGCTGGGCTTGGTAATATTTATCTGCATCTTGAGCGTATATTTTCGCTAAAGAGTATTCGCTATGGCTAAACCTATAAAGTAATGTTTCTGCAGCTTCAAATTGCATATTGGCGACAAGGCCTGGGATATTTTGTAATTCAGCGATTTTAATGAGTTGCTCAAAGTTTTTGACTGCGATATATGATTTATTGGTATGAGTGGCTTTGGCTAGTAGCGTATCCATAGTCTCTATTGAGTTTTCACCATAGTTTTTAACTAAAATACGGTGGGCCTGTGAATACAAATCAAACCGTTTCTTTTCATTGCCATTCCCTATAACCATAATGTTCTTTGCAGTATAATTATTGATGGCTTTGGCGTAGTTAATAGCAAGGTTCGCCGTTTCATTGCTATTTTCTCCATATAGAGCGAGCCCTTTTTGATAGGCAAGTTGTGCTTCTTTTTCAGCTTGTTCTTTGGCTGCAACAAATGCTGAGTCAGTTTCTTCGGCGTTTGCAGATACAACTTGAATGCTATTTACTTGGTTTGCGAAAGTGCAGTTAGCAAAGGCTAATAAGCTTAATCCTATCGATATGGCGAGCTGTTGGTGCTTCATAATAATCCCTATTATTTATCAGCCCATAAAATTACCAAAACTATCAAGGCCTGTCATTATTTTAGGTAAATTAAAGTAAACAAGCGAGGTTGTAATATTCGGGTTATTAATTGCTTAACAATCATTGAAAATAACGCCTGTCGTCGCCATATATTTGCCATAAACAGTCTTGTACTACGGTGTATTTATCCTATTTTGTGATACTATCACTTTATTGTCGTGTCGTAGTTATTTAAATATTTGGATTTGTCGTGGCGCAAGTAAGAGCAAGAGTCCAGCTTAAAGTTGGCAGAAATAGTGATATCCCTGCAGAAATAATCTCATTTACTGATTTAAAAGATGGTAAAGAACATATTGCTATGGTGTTTAACAACGCCGATACAGAGCAAGATGTACCGCTAATTCGTATGCATTCAGAATGCCTAACGGGCGATGTATTTTACTCATCGCGTTGTGATTGCGGCGAGCAGCTAAATGAATGTATTGAAATGATGCACGAGCAAGGCGGTATTTTATTGTATTTACGCCAAGAAGGCCGTGGCATTGGTTTATACAACAAAATAGACGCTTACGTATTGCAATCGCAAGGTATGAACACCTACGAAGCTAATAATCATTTAGGCTTTGCTGATGATTTACGTGACTTTTCGGATGCGGTATTAATGCTCAATGCGCTTAATTTAAGTCACGTTAAATTAATGACTAATAATCCTAAAAAGCTTAATGCATTAAAAGATGCCGGTATTAATGTTGACTCGGTTGTGGGCACACATGCGCACATTAAAGCGGGTGTTGCGGGTAATAAATCGTACCTAGAAACAAAAATTAAGCATGGCGCGCATATGTTAGATATTAAGAAAATTAAAAAACCTTAATCATTTAATTACGTTTCGTCTATTAATCCCCCCTCACGCCAAGTTATACTTGGCGTGTTTCGTTTTAAATTAAGAGCAAGTATGTCTACACAATTACGAATTTTTAAAGCCGATGCAGGGCTAAAGTGGTTAAAAGCCGGATGGCTTATTTTTAAAACCCAGCCAGCAACCTTTATTTTTATGCATTTATTTATTGGCATTGTAGGGCTGCTGTCTTTATTTTTACCGCTGCTGCAAGTAGTAGCAGCACTCGCTACGCCATTTTTAACCGCAGGGTTTTACCAAGCGGTGCTTAGTAAGCAACAGGGCGGAAAAATTATGCTAGCCGATATTCTCAAGCCATTTACGGCTAAGGGAAATCGTTTAGGGTTATTACGTTTAGCACTTTATCAAATGGGTGCGGGTATTTTAATGGCGTTACTTGCTAATGGCTTATTTGCCGATGCAGTGGCTGTTATGAGCCAACCAGGACTTGATCCAAACGTAGCACTTGAGCAAATGCTTGAGAGTATTTCGGGCGCGAATGTAATTTTATTTTTTATGGCAATGCTAATTTATTTAACGGCATTTGCGTACGCTGTGCCACTTGTTTATTTTAGTAAAGAAACACGCATTTTAACGGCGCTTAAAAAGTCGTTAATGGTGTTTTATCATAATATTTTGCCACTTGGCGTTTTTGGCCTTATTTGCGCATTATTTATGGCGCTTTCAATGTTCTTATCGTTCTTACCACTGTTGATTTTAATGCCGATTTGCTACATTAGCTTTTTTGTATCTTATCAAGCCATTTTTATGCCTGTTGTACCATTAAGTGACGACATTAATGTTAAGCCACTTAGCAGTGAAACAAGCGGACGTTTTGACGCTTAATGGATGATAAATTAAAGCAAAAACTAAAAAACTATGTACTTTGGTTACTAGGGCGCCAAGAATATTCGCGTCGTGAGTTAACGCTCAAATTACAGCAAAAAGAAGCGACAGAAGAGTTTATTGAAACGCTGCTTGATTGGTGCGAAAAGCACAATTTTATTAACGAGCAGCGATACTGTGAAGGCTTTGTAAGAAAACACATATTTAAATGCCACGGGCTTAAGCGAATACAAAGCGAAGCTATGGGCAAAGGGATTGATCGTTCGCTACTTGAAATGGTAGTTGAAGAGCTTGAAATAGATTGGTTTGAGCTTGCGCAGGATGCGTACAATAAAAAATATTCGAATACACCGCCAGATCTCGATTACAAAGATAAAGCTAAGCGCGTGCGCTACTTAATGTATCGGGGTTTTAGCTACGATGAAATTAATTTTGCAATGCAAGCACAGTAAATACAGGTGAGACTTTCAAATGCAGCACATGACTACCGCACAAATTAGGCAACAGTTTTTAGACTTTTTTGCCAGCAAGCAACATCAAATAGTACCTTCTAGCTCGCTTATACCGGGTAACGATGCCACGTTGTTATTTAACAATGCCGGCATGGTGCAATTTAAAGATGTATTTTTAGGCGCAGAAAGCCGCCCTTATACACGTGCGACAAGCTCGCAGCGCTGTGTACGTGCTGGCGGTAAGCATAACGATTTAGAAAACGTAGGCTACACTGCTCGCCACCATACATTTTTTGAAATGTTAGGTAACTTCAGCTTTGGCGATTACTTTAAGCAAGACGCGATTAAGTTTGCGTGGGAGTTTTTAACTGAGGTTGTTAAATTACCTCAAGAAAAACTGCTTGTTACTATTTATCACGATGATGAAGAAGCGTTTGAGTACTGGTCAAAAGATATTGGCTTAAGTGAAGATCGTATTATTCGTATTGCGACCTCTGACAACTTTTGGTCTATGGGCGATACTGGTCCATGTGGTCCGTGTTCTGAAATATTTTATGACCATGGTGAGCATATTTGGGGCGGACCTCCGGGCACTCCAGAGGAAGACGGCGACCGTTTCATCGAAATTTGGAACCTTGTATTTATGCAATACAACCGTCAAAGCGACGGTACAATGTTGCCTCTACCTAAGCAGTCTGTTGATACGGGAATGGGCCTTGAGCGTATTTCTGCAATTTTGCAGGGTGTGCATTCAAACTACGAAATCGATTTATTCCAAGGCTTAATTGCAGCAGCTGCAAGTGTAACTAACGCGCAAGATATGGACGATAAGTCACTACGCGTAGTGGCGGATCATATTCGTTCGTGTGCGTTTTTAATCTCTGACGGTGTTATGCCATCTAACGAAGGTCGTGGTTATGTACTACGTCGTATTATTCGTCGTGCTGTGCGCCACGGTAATAAGCTAGGTGCACAAGGTTCGTTTTTCTATAAATTAGTTGCTGCGCTAATTGAGCAAATGGGTCAAGCGTACCCAGAGCTTGCTAAGCAACAAGAAATTATCGAAAAAGTATTACGCATTGAAGAAGAACAGTTTGGTAAAACACTTGAACGTGGCTTAGCTATTTTAGAAGAAAGCTTAAGTGACCTTAAAGGCGATATTATACCGGGCGACTTAGTATTTAAACTTTACGATACGTATGGTTTTCCAGCTGATTTAACGGCCGATGTTGCGCGTGAGCGCCAGATGACGATTGATCATCAGGGCTTTGAAGAATGCATGGCTGTACAACGTAAAACAGCGCAACAAGCGGGTAAGTTTGGTGCTGATTACAACGAGCAATTAAAATCAGAAAAGCTTACTGAGTTTAAAGGCTACGACAGCACACACCATAGCGCGACAGTGGTAGAAATTTTTGCTGGTGGCGAAGCTGTTCAGTTATTAGAAGATGGTCAACAAGGTATTGTAGTATTAGACCGCACACCGTTTTACGCTGAATCAGGCGGCCAAACGGGCGACACGGGTACTATTGCAGTTGCTGGTGGCGAATTTAATGTTACTAATACCACTAAACTTGGTAATGCTTTTGCTCACCACGGTACTGTGCAAGGCCGCATTGGTGTTAACGATAAAGTGGATGCGACTATTGATGATGCACGCCGCGATAGCATTAAGAAAAACCACACAGCTACACATATTTTACACGAAGCACTACGTCAATTATTAGGCGACCATGTAGGCCAAAAAGGCTCACTTGTTCAGCCTGATCGTTTACGTTTTGACTTTTCGCACTTTGAAGCGGTTACTAAAGATGAGCTACGTGAAATTGAGCGTGTAGTTAATGACGAAATTCGTCGTAACTTTGCACTCAATACTGAGCTTATGGCTATTGATGATGCTAAAGCGAAAGGTGCTATGGCGTTGTTTGGCGAAAAGTACGATGACGAAGTACGCGTAGTTACTATTGGCGACTACTCTATTGAGCTTTGTGGTGGTACTCACGTTGAGCGCGCAGGCGATATTGGTTTATTCAAAATAGTATCTGAAAGCGGTATTGCAGCAGGCGTTCGCCGTATTGAAGCGGTAACTGGTGCTGATGCAGTTGCTTATGTTAGCGAGCAAGAGCAACAATTACATGATGTAGCTGCTTTAGTTAAAGGCGATAGCGCATCGGTACTTGAAAAAGTAACCGCGTTACTTGAAAAGTCTAAAGGTCTTGAAAAGCAAATTGCGCAACTTAACGATAAGTTAGCAAGTGCAGCGGGTGCATCTTTACTTGATTCGATTGTTGAAATTAACGGCATTAAGCTACTTGTAGCAAATGTTGAAGGTACTGAATCTAAAGCACTGCGCGGTATGGTTGATGACCTTAAAAACAAAATTGGCTCAGGTGTTATTGCACTGGGTGTTGCCAGTGGCGACAAAGTAAGCCTAATTGCTGGTGTAACTAAAGACTTAACAGGCAAAGTAAAAGCCGGTGAGTTAGTTAACCACATGGCAGGCCAAGTAGGTGGTAAAGGTGGCGGCCGTCCAGATATGGCACAAGCCGGTGGTAGTGAGCCACAAAACCTTGCTGCTGCACTAGATAGCGTTACAGCTTGGTTAACTGAGCGTACTTAAGCCTAAGTGGCGCTTATTGTTCAAAAATTCGGTGGCACTTCGGTCGGCTCAATAGAGCGAATTGAAGCGGTCGCCGACCTTGTTGTAAAAACCAGACAACAAGGACATCAAGTGGTTGTGGTGCTCTCGGCTATGTCGGGAGAAACCAACCGCTTAATTAATCTCGCCAAAAAAATCGATACTCGTCCGAGTAGCCGTGAACTAGATGTACTTATTAGCACCGGAGAGCAGGTTTCTGTATCACTACTTGCTATGGCTATTATAAAACGTGGCCACTCTGCTGTGAGCCTATTAGCCGATCAAGTCAATATTTTAACCGATAACATGTTTGGTAAAGCTCGTATTGCAGAGGTTGCTGCTACGCGTTTAAAGCATGAGCTTGAGCATAATCGTATTGCTATTATTGCTGGGTTTCAGGGGCGTGATGTTGAGGGCAACATTACAACGCTTGGGCGCGGCGGCACCGATACATCGGCTGTGGAAATAGCTGCGGCTATAAAAGCTGACGAATGCCAGATCTATACAGACGTTGACGGCGTATATACTACAGATCCTCGTGTTGAACCTAACGCGCGCAGAATGAGCCAAGTTACCTTTGCAGAAATGCTAGAACTGGCAAGTTTAGGGGCGAAAGTTTTGCATATTCGCTCAGTAGAAGCCGCAGGAAAACATAATGTGCCACTTAGGGTGCTTTCGAGCTTTAATCCCGATGAAGGTACATTAATAAGTTTTGAGGAGAACGATATGCCAAGCAAGGTTGTATCGGGGATTGCGTTTAATCGTGACGAATGTTTAATTAAGGTACAAGGTGTGCCAACGGGCACGCAATATCTTTCAAAAATATTGAAACTTTTTGCCGAAAATGGCATCGAAATAGATATGATTAATCAAGTTAATCATAACTTTGAAAAAATAGACTATGCTTTTACTGTGCACTCGAATGATTATCTGCAAGCACTTGAATTATTGAGTGAAGATCAAGCTCAGCTCGGTGCTCAAAATATAAGCGGATTGCAAGCAGTAGCTAAAGTTTCTGCTGTTGGCATGGGTATGAAATCACATTCTGGTGTCGCTAGTTTATTTTTTGATGCATTAGCGCAGGAAAATATTAATGTGGTTTTAGTCTCGACTTCAGAGATTAAAATTTCAGTTTTAATAGATGAAAAGTACTTAGAGTTGGCTGTTCGTGCATTACACAAGGCATTTTTAACAGAAAATGGATAGATTGCGAGTTTTTACTTACTTTTCAGTCTAATTTTCATTAGTATGTTTAAGCGGAATCTTATAATTTTTATTGGAACATGGGAGCAAGAGAATGCTAATACTAACTCGTAGAGTAGGTGAAACCCTAATGATTGGTGACGAAGTAACAGTTACTGTTCTAGGTGTTAAAGGAAATCAAGTTCGAATCGGTGTTAATGCACCAAAAGACGTATCAGTGCATCGTGAAGAGATTTACATGCGCATACAAGCTGAAAAGTCGAACCCTAATCCGGGCAATGCTTAATCAACACGTATACGTAGTTGAGTAATTAACTCAACTAGACTAAAAGCCACTCACTGAGTGGCTTTTTTGTTTATAAAAGCGAGTGTTTCAGGATTAAGTATTTGTTTTGATATGTACTGCATACCACTTTTATTTTTAATAATAATACCTTGCTGGGTGTCTATTACTTCGCTTATATTTTGCCATTCTAATTGATAGCTTTTGTAATGATTAGAAGATTTAATACCTTCTTCATCAAAGGTAAGTGTTACCTCAGAGCCTGATGCTCTGCTGAGCATTTGTCTGGTTACCCACCATGGTCTGCGATAGTAAAAAGCGACGCATTCGAGTACCGCTAACATGATCATAAACGATCCTAAGTAATGATCGTCTAAAACATAAATGCCAAATAAACCAAGCGCAACTAACAACACAAGTAAAAAGTATTTAGGTTTTGCACGCTTACTATAAGGGAGTGACTCATCAAAACACTCGTAAAAGTAGGGTTTATCTAATGTGTAGGTGGTTGTGAATGCCATTTTGCCTTGCTTTAAATATCGTTTTTTTTATTTTAACAAGCTAATTGCTAAATGAGCAGCTTTATAGTCAGTGATTTTATTACTGGCACAAAAAAACGGCTCGAAAGCCGTTTTTTTAGCGGTACAAGAAGAATTAACAGTTAGTTTCTTCAGCGTTCACGCCTTCTTTAACATTTTCACATGCATCTTCAACAGAGTTTTGCACATCAGTTACTGCTTCGTCGATACGTTCGCCAGCATCTTCTGCATGGTTGTCTTCACAACCCATCATGAAAAAACCTGCAAATACTGCGATTAGTGCTGCTTTTAAAGTTGTAGAGTTCATAGTGTAATTCCTTGTAAGTATTAATTAAATTTTAGTGTTTGTTAGATGAATGCTTTATCTACCTGGGTGATTTACCACGTAGTGCACCTGAAACTAATGAAATCACTAAAAGTACTAAAAAGATAAAAAATATAATTTTTGCTATACCAGCTGCGGCACCTGCGATGCCACCAAAACCTAACACTGCAGCGATTAAAGCAATAACTAAAAATGTAATTGTCCAGCGTAACATTGTTTTCTCCTTGGTTATCAAATTTGCTCATAATAACTAATGCCAGTTATATGCCAAAATTTATTTGGCATAAATATCAATTGGTTATGGGTTTTTGCTGTTATTCTAGTTATTAGTTGGTTAGTAACTTTTACGCTTTGTTATGTAAGTTATTCACACTGTTGCAAATAACTGCTAAATGTTCACTAAATAAACTTATTTTGGTAAGACCAATTAACAATTGGTGTGTGGCTTTGCATTTTATATTAAGAATTAGTGTTTATTTTTACTTAGCTTGATAGTTAATTAACAACTTCCATATAACTATTAGCTATAGTCGTTATTTCTTGTATGTATTGTAGAGCGCGTGATTGCTGAGTTATGGCATGTAAATTAATTGAGTGTTATGTTATTTATTGTTTAATTGGTTTTACCAATTTACAAGATGTAGACAAAGCGATTAGTTTTGTTATTATCCAGTGAATAAATATTTAATTAAATCGATTTTTTATTTTCGATATGGGTTTCAAGGGGAGAAAAATGGATATAGGTGCTCTACTCACAACTGCTGGTAACTTAATGCTTACTGGCATGGTTGGGGTGTTTGTATTTCTGTCGATATTAATTGGTGCAGTAACGCTTATGTCTAATTTGGTGACGCGCTTTAGCGAACCTGACGTGGCGACACCAGTTAAATCACCATCTTTTACATCTCAAGGTGTGCCTAATGAGCACATCGCTGCTATTAGTGCTGCCATTGCTCAGTACAAATCAAATAATAAATAAGGGGCAAACACATGGCTAAATTAAAATTAACAGAATTGGTATTACGCGATGCTCACCAATCATTATTAGCAACGCGTATGCGCCTAGACGATATGCTACCGATTGCTAGCAAATTAGACGATGCGGGTTATTGGTCTATTGAATCGTGGGGCGGTGCTACATTTGACTCGTGTATTCGTTATTTAGGCGAAGATCCTTGGGAGCGTATTCGTGCACTTAAAAAAGCGATGCCTAATACTAAACAGCAGATGCTATTACGCGGTCAAAACTTATTAGGTTACCGCCATTACGCTGATGACGTAGTTGAAAAATTTGTAGAACGTGCACATAAAAATGGCGTTGACGTATTTCGTATATTTGATGCAATGAACGATGTTCGCAATCTAGAAACAGCTATTAAAGCGGCTGTAAAAGTAGGCGCTCACGCTCAAGGTACTATTTCGTACACAGTTAGCCCAGTTCATACACTTGATATGTGGCTAACTCTTGCAAAGCAGCTTGAAGATATGGGTTGTCACTCAATTTGTATTAAAGATATGGCGGGTTTATTAAAGCCGTACGATGCTGAAAAACTAATTAAAGCACTTAAAGAAACTGTATCTATTCCAATTGCTATGCAGTGCCACGCTACAACAGGTTTAAGTACTGCTACTTACCAAAAAGCAATTGATGCTGGTATTGATATGCTCGATACCGCTATTTCATCAATGAGTATGACTTATGGACATTCTGCAACTGAAACTATTGTATCGATAGTTGAAGGGACTGAGCGTGATACTGGGCTTGATTTAAACCACCTAGAAGAAATTGCTGCTTACTTTAGAGATGTACGTAAAAAATATGCGGCATTTGAAGGTAGCTTAAAAGGGGTTGATGGGCGCATTTTATTAGCTCAAGTACCTGGTGGCATGCTTACAAACATGGAAAACCAACTTAAAGAGCAAGGCGCAGCCGATAAGCTTAATGAGGTTTTACTTGAGATCCCACGTGTACGTGAAGATCTTGGCTTTTTACCTTTAGTAACACCAACGTCGCAAATTGTTGGCACTCAAGCGGTACTTAATGTGCTAACGGGTGAGCGTTATAAAACCATTACTAAAGAAACTGCTGGCGTATTAAAAGGTGAATATGGCTTAACACCAGCACCAATGAATAAAGAGCTACAAGAGCGCGTGCTTGATGGAGCGGAAGTTATTACTTGTCGCCCTGCTGATAACATTGCACCTGAGCTTGCAACGCTTGAAGCTGAGTTATTAAAAGAAGCACAAGAGCAAGGTTTAACACTTGCTGATGATCAAATTGATGACGTATTAACTTATGCATTATTCCCACAAGTTGGTTTGAAGTTTATTAAAAACCGCAACAACCCAGATGCATTTGAGCCAGTACCTTCTGTTGAAGATAAAAGCAGTAAAGCACCTTCTAAATCAGTTTCAAATAATAACAAAGTGAAGGCTGAGCAATACAGCGTAAAAGTAGATGGTAAAGTTTATGACGTAGTCGTAGCGCAAGGTGGTGAACTTAAGGAAGTAACATTAAAAGACTCTGAGCACATTCCTCAATCTGCTTCGGTTGCATCAGGTGAAACACTTAACGCGCCTCTAGCCGGTAATATTTTTAAGATTAAAGTAAAAGCTGGGCAAGTTGTTAACGAAGGCGATGTAGTGATTATTATGGAAGCCATGAAAATGGAAACTGAAATACGCGCTACGCATACCGGAACAATTGCTGAAGTGTTAGTTAGTGAAGGCGATGCTGTAACTACCGGCGACGCTATGATTGCATTAGCTTAGGAGTAAATAGAGGATGGAAGGTATTTTAAACCTCTGGAATGCGACAGGCATTGCTAACTTTACAATCCCATCGTTAATAATGATTGCGGTAGGGTGTTTATTACTGTTTTTAGCGATAGCTAAAGGCTTTGAACCACTATTATTACTACCTATTGGTTTTGGTGCAATTTTAACAAATGTACCAGTGGCAGGTTTGTCAGACCCAGGTGGGCTTTTGTACTACGTTTATTATGTGGGTATTGATACGGGGATTTTTCCGCTGTTGATATTTATGGGAGTAGGGGCGCTGACCGACTTTAGCGCACTTATTGCAAACCCACGTATGTTGTTATTAGGTGCGGCTGCACAGTTTGGTATTTTTGCTACATTGTTTGGCGCTATATTACTTAACTATGTGCCAGGTTTTGAATTTACTCTACAGGACGCATCGGCTATTGCCATTATAGGTGGTGCCGATGGGCCAACAGCAATATTTTTAGCATCAAAACTGGCACCTGATTTACTAGGCGCAATAGCAGTAGCTGCGTATTCATATATGGCACTTGTGCCAATTATTCAGCCGCCAATTATGCGTGCACTAACAACCCCAGAAGAACGTAAAATAAAAATGCCAGAGCTTCGCAAAGTATCTAAAAAGGAAAAGATTATTTTTCCACTTATGGTGCTTAGTTTAACGGCTATGTTTTTACCGGCTGCTATACCGCTGGTAGGTATGTTTTGTTTAGGTAACTTAATGCGAGAGTCGGGTGTTGTTGATAGATTAAGTAACAGTGCTCAAAACGAAATCATCAATGTTACAACTATATTTTTAGGCTTAGCTGTTGGTTCAAAGCTTGCTGCAGATAAGTTTTTAACTGTTGAGACGATTGGTATTTTAGTGCTTGGCGCACTGGCTTTTGCAATTGGTACGGCATCTGGCGTATTTATGGCAAAAGGACTTAACCGAATATCTAAAACGCCTATAAATCCATTAATTGGGGCGGCAGGTGTATCGGCTGTGCCAATGGCGGCACGAGTAGTTAATAAAGTTGGCCTTGAAAGTAACCCACATAACTTTTTACTTATGCATGCAATGGGACCCAACGTAGCCGGTGTACTTGGTAGTGCAGTTGCTGCGGGTATTTTATTAGCACTTGTTGGCTAAAAATGTAATTTAAAATAGATTAACCATTAAGCGCAGTTTACTGCGCTTTTTTTTGTTCTTAATTTCTTCGCCTCTTAATGGTTTCTTGTTTAGTGCTTTTTGTTTACAGTAACAGCTCTTCAACATTTTAAGGATAGTTATCATGCTTCACACACCTTTAGCAAAGCACTTGCCTCATGTTAGTAAACTTGTATTTGGATGTATGGGTCTGGGCGGCGGTTGGAATAAAGATGCAATCACTGATGCACATGTTAAGCAAGCTCATGAGTGTATAGATAACGCCATTGAAGGCGGTATTAATTTTTTTGACCATGCTGATATTTATACTTTTGGTAAAGCAGAGCAGGTTTTTGGTAAAGCATTAAGTGAGCGGCCAGAGCTTAGAGAGCACATGTATATTCAATCTAAGTGTGGGATTCGATTTGAAGATGACTTAGGGCCAAAGCGTTATGATTTTTCCCAAAAGTGGATTGAGCAGTCAGTTGAAGCATCATTAAAACGATTAAATACAGATTATTTAGACGTACTTATGCTGCATCGCCCTGATCCACTCATGGAAGTTAACGAAATTGCTCGCATATTTAGTTGCTTAAAAGAAAGCGGTAAAGTGCGCAATTTTGCAGTGTCTAATATGCAGCAGCACCAAATGAACTTTTTACAGCACGCACTTGATATGCCGATTGTGGCTAACCAAATTGAGGCTAGTTTACAAAAACATCAGTTTGTTGATGAAGGTGTATATGCCGGTAACAGTGACGGTAAAGATCTTAATTTTACACCAGGTAGTATTGAGTACTGTCGACATTTTGAAATCCAAATTCAAAGCTGGGGTAGTTTATGCCAAGGCTTGTACAGCGGTAGTGATTTATCAAACGCATCTCAGGCAGATATAAACACCAGTCTTTTAGTTAATAAGCTGGCTGCACTTTATGAAACCTCTGCTGAGGCAATTGTACTTGCATGGTTGCTTCGCCATCCCGCATCTATTCAGCCAATTATTGGAACAACTAATGCTAAACGGATTAAAGCCTCTTGTGATGCTGTAAACGTAGAGCTAACTCGTGAGCATTGGTATGCACTTTATGTAAGCGCTAAAGGCCACGAATTACCATAAGTAGGGCGTTAATATGAACATATTCGTTATTTTAATTGGTTTGTTTGTTGCGCTGGCGATACTTATACCATTACTTGAAAAATATCAAAGTAAAATAGGGCTTGATGGCGCAACCAAATACAGTAAATATATTTGGCCGCTAGTGATGGTATCTTTAGTTATTCAGCTCATTTATGTATTAATGAATTGATGGTTTATAGCGTATACAAAAAAGCCTTTGCAGATTTAACCTGCAAAGGCTTTTTTAATGTTTATTAATAAGCTTTATT
This sequence comes from Pseudoalteromonas sp. SR45-1, assembly GCF_014163655.1. Taxonomy (NCBI): domain Bacteria; kingdom Pseudomonadati; phylum Pseudomonadota; class Gammaproteobacteria; order Alteromonadales; family Pseudoalteromonadaceae; genus Pseudoalteromonas; species Pseudoalteromonas sp. SR45-1. Next base: position 70,048 of record NZ_JACJDR010000005.1, read on the forward strand.
TTAGTGCTAACTGTAGCTCGCGATTGCGCTCAAGTTGGGCAATAAAGTTATCTGCAATCGGTTTAAACTTAGCAAGTTCTGAGCGAGGTAATGGCTCTGACTTAGGAAGCTTAACGGTTTTAGGATTACGATGAACGCCATTTACTAAAAACTCATAGTGTAAATGCGCCCCAGTAACACGACCAGTAGAACCTACAGTACCAATTTGTTGGCCCTGTTTAACTTTTTGGCCTGTTTTAACTAGTTTCTTATTTAGGTGTAAGTACTTAGTTACATATTGTGTACCATGGCTGATAAATACGTAGTTACCGTTGTACTTGCTGTAACCCGCTTTAACTACCTTACCGTTACCTGATGCGACTACTGGTGTGCCAGTGCGTGCTGCAAAGTCGATACCACGGTGCGCTCTAACTTGCCCAGTAACAGGATGAAGTCGCTTAGGATTAAAGCTAGAACTAATATACTTAAAGCTTACAGGTGCACGTAAAAATGCTTTTTTCATGCTACGCCCTTCAGGCGTATAAAAATTGCCGTCGGTATGGCGAATCGCTGCAAAGCGCTGACCTTGGTTTACAAATTCAGCGGCAATAATTTTACCGGTACCAATAAACTCGCCATCAACATAGTGAGACTCGTAAATTAAGCCAAATACATCGCCTTTACGAATGTCGTTTGCAAAATCAACATCCCAACCAAATATGTCAGCAAAGTTCATTATTTGGCGTTCGCTTAAACCTGCTGCAATTGCTGAAGTCCAAAAATTGTTAGATATTTCGCCGCCAGCGGTTTTGGTTAGCGTTTCAATTTCTTTGCTATCAATAGCTGTATCGTAATTACCTTCTTCGTTTAAGGTAACAAATAAAGTATCGGTTTTTGAAATCACATAGCGCAGTTGAGCTAAGGAGCCATCTTCAGCTGTCGCAAAACTAAGTATTTCACCTGGGTGAATTTTAGTCAGCTTGCGAGTCTCAGCATTAGTGTTAATTAGTTTATGAAGCGTTTGAGCCGAAAAACCAGCACGCTTAAAGATAATTGCTAAATTGTCGCCATTTTTAACTTTATGATCGACAAAGTCGTATTCTGGTAACTTTTCTGCTGCTTGCTCTGAATTTAACTCAGTTAATTTTTCGTTGTTATCAACTTTAACTTGTAACTCATAGCGCTTACCAATTTCTAGTGCATTTGCACTATTGTCTTTGGATGCAGTGGCTTTTTCAGAAGGAAGAAAGGCTAAGCCAACAATAGCAGAAACCAAACCTAGAATAAGCAATTTGTGTTTTTTGGGGAGCGTGTGAACCACGTGAACCATAACGTGCCTTTTTCTGCTGTCAAGATAATAAATACATAATATTGCAGGATATACTTAATAATGTACGAATACTAGTGTTTTGTAGATTTAAACTGACCTTAAACTACGCTAAAATCGGGCTTAGAAAGCCTTTTTTAACGCTCTACCTAGCTAAGACTCAATTGATTTAGTTTAGTTGCATGAATCACTTAAAAAGTTGTTTTAATTAGGTAGAAATTTGTTATGTTAGCTACATCTATTTATTCGGTTTAAACCTTTATTAAACCGTGACTACGCAAGTAACTAGTCGCCCCTTCGTCGGCAGAATTTTGGAGTAATACACAGTGGATTTACAAACCGCTCTAGCAGAGATAAAACGCGGTGCAGAAGAAATATTAATTGAAGACGAACTAGTTGAAAAACTAAAGTCGGGCAAGAAGCTAAAAATAAAAGCAGGCTTTGATCCTACAGCGCCTGATTTACACTTAGGACACACTGTACTAATTAATAAAATGAAAACCTTTCAGGATTTAGGTCATGAGGTTATTTTCTTAATTGGTGACTTTACTGGCATGATTGGTGACCCAACGGGGAAAAACGTAACGCGTAAACCACTTACTCGTGAAGACGTACTAGCCAATGCCGAAACATATAAAGAACAAGTATTCAAAATTCTAGATCCTGCTAAAACCACTGTTGCATTTAACTCTACTTGGATGGAAAAGTTAGGCGCTGCAGGCATGATTAAACTTGCTGCAAACCAAACCGTAGCACGTATGCTTGAACGTGATGACTTTAAAAAGCGTTATGGAAGCGGCCAACCAATTGCAATTCATGAGTTTTTATATCCACTGGTACAAGGTTGGGATTCGGTTGCACTAGAGTCAGATGTTGAACTAGGTGGTACTGATCAGCGCTTTAACTTGTTAATGGGCCGTGAGCTACAAAAAGTAGAAGGTCAAAAGCCGCAAACAGTATTAATGATGCCATTACTTGAAGGTACTGACGGCGTTCAAAAAATGTCTAAGTCGCTTGGTAACTACATTGGTATTACTGATGCACCTAACGATATGTTTGGTAAAATAATGTCAATTAGTGATGTGCTAATGTGGCGTTACTACGACTTATTAAGTGCGCTTTCTATTGAAGAAATTGCAGCTCAAAAAGAACGTGTTGAGCAAGGTACGAATCCGCGCGATATTAAAATTGAACTAGCTAAAGAGCTAATTGCTCGTTTTCATAGTGAAGCTGATGCACAAGGTGCACATGATGATTTTATTCAGCGTTTTCAGAAAAAAGCGTTACCAGATGAAATCCCAGAGCTAACAATCACTATTGCAGAAGATACTATTTTAATTGCTAACTTGCTTAAAGAAGCAAATTTAGTAGTAAGTACATCAGAAGCAATGCGTATGATTAAGCAAGGTGCAGTTAAACTTAACGGTGAAGATAAAATCACTGATACCAAACTTGAAATAGCAAAAGGCACAACGGCTATTTACCAAGTAGGTAAACGTAAGTTTGCAAATATTACTGTAGCTTAAGCACAGTTTAAAAACTAAAAAACCAGCCTCGGCTGGTTTTTTTTGTGCTCGTATTTTGAGCCCTTTAAATCAATTTTAATATTTCAATGCTGGCTATTACTAACAACCAAAATACACGGGCCTGATTTAACCTATTAATTATTACAGGTACATCCTCGGGTGTAGGTAGTCTATCAGTGCCAATACGCATTTTATTAAAGCGAGTACCTAAATAAACTGCAGGCCCGCCCAGCTGCACGCCAAGTGATGCAGAACATGTGCTTAAGAGCCAGCCTGTATTTGTTTGATAAAAATGCCTGCCATAATGCTTTATATAATGCATGCTTTGTTTGCTTGCTCGACTTGCTGCAATAGTTAAAGCGAGTAAGCGCATGGGAATATATTCAATAATAAACAAGAGTGTTTTAAGCGGCTTTAAAAAGTAACTATTTGGGGGGATATCACTACGCCAGGCTTGTTGTATTAAGGTAAGTAACCGATAGGCAAGGGCAGCAATAGGACCAAATGCTAAAAATATAAATATGACTACGAAATAGTATCGAGCGGTGCGCAGTATTAAGCTCTCAATTAATGCTTTGATAATACCAGCAGATGAAAGTCTATTAACTTCACGGGCAAGCAGTGGTTTTAGTAATTCGCGTGCTGTGGATTTTTGATTTTGTTTAGTTAGCTTTGCAATGCGAAGTGCTTTTTTATCAATGCTCTTACTTTCTAGGCATAAATATAAAATAAGGCCAGCGAGTAATTCAGGATAAAAAGCAAACTCGAGTAGTAACACTACAATAATGAGAATAACACTTAAAATAAGTGAGCTTGCGAGGATAGCTGCCAAATATTGATAGCTTTTAGGTTCTTTGCTTTTGTATATACGTTTGCCAATAGCACTAAAAACAGCATTTAACGCCGTATTAGGATGATACCAGCTAATAAGGGGAATAAAGCGCTCAGCAAGGAGCGCTAGTATAAAGGCAATAAAGTCCAAGTGATTTTGAACAATATTGCTAAGCATTTACAGAGATACTGCTGTAAGCTTTTCTAAAAGTGCAACAACCATTTTAGATGAGTTGATTGATGCTGTTTCTAGGTATTCTTCAAATGATTGTGGTGACTCTTTACCAGCAATATCAGACATTGAGCGAATTACAACAAATGGTGTGTTTAGCGTAAAACACGTTTGTGCAATTGAAGCGCCTTCCATTTCAACAGCAAGCATTGTAGGAAAATCACTACGTGCTTTATCAATGCGTATAGGGTCACACATAAATGTGTCACCAGTACAAATTAAGCCAACGAGTGTTTTAACATCACTGATTTGTTCGATAGTTTGCTGTGCTGCTTCAACTAATTTAGGGTGTGCTGCAAAGCCTGCCGGCATTTGTGGTACTTGGCCAATTTCGTAGCCAAAAGCAGTTACGTCTACATCGTGGTGACGTACTTCTGACGAAATTACTACATCGCCAACACTAAGAGAGGGATCGAATCCACCGGCTGAGCCTGTGTTAATTATGCAATCAGGTTTGAAGTTATCGATCAGTAAGGTAGTTGCAATAGTTGATGCGACTTTACCAATACCAGATTGAACAAGTGTCACCGTGTTACCAGCCAACTCGCCAGTATAAAAAGTGAAACCTGCTTTAGTTAAAATTTGTGGGTTTTGCATAGCTTCACGTAAAATTTTAACTTCTGGCTCCATTGCGCCAATAATACCAACATTCATAAAGTTTAATTCCTGAGTTTGAATCACTTGATTATACGTGAAGTTAGCAATAAAAAACAAAAAAGCGAGCTTGTTTATGAGCTCGCTTTAAATACTTTTTAGGAGAGTATTTAATTCGTTTTTTAAATTTCAGCTAACGCGGTGGTTTGCGCTTTAGCCTGAGAAGGTGAAAGTACCGCTGGCTTATGTGAGCGGTTACGAACAGGGCGCTGAGTTTGTGTTGCTGCAGGCTTACCAAGTTTAAACATAATTGCATCGCGTACTTCAGAAGGGCGGTAGCCCGATTTAACTTTCATACGAATATGTGGAATGCCCGCAGACTCTAGTGCACCGTTTACAAACCAGTCGCGTTGAGCTTTGTGGCCATCTTTGTTGGCATTGTTAACTAGGTCAACAGCAGCAATGATTGTTAGTTTTTCTTTATCGATTAATACAAAGTCGAGTTGCTTATTTTTAGCTTTAGCTAAAGCAGCACGTTTAGACTTTACTGAAAGGCCTTGCTTACAGTCAATAACGTCGATTAACTTAACGCGACTAACAATTTTATATTGATCGCCAACAGCACGCTCTAGAAGATTTAAAAAAGCGCCTTCAACCTGCGTAAAAACAGTTTGCTTGCGAGTAAAAGGATACGGGTTTCCGCCATCGTCATTAAATTTTGACGCAACAACAGAGGCCCCGACAACTAATACTAGGATTAATAATAAAGCGAATTCCATACGGTAACTCCATAACAACAAATTGACACTGCTCAAACAAAGCAATTTACGTGCCTAAAAAGTATGGGTTATAAAATAATTACCGGCTGGTTTACAAGCAATAGCTACACAGCGATTAAGCTTTGTAGCCTCCTTTAATACCTTTTACTGCAATAGCTACAGCATCGTGTGCATGCAGTGACTCATAGTGGTTTATTTGCAGCCAATAATCACTGTAATGGTTTGCCTCTAGCAATGCTTTAATTTTACGCGCTGCATCTTCACAAAACATAAGGTTTTGACCATTCAAACGGGCAAATTCTTGCTCATCTTCACGTTTTACTGCTGCTTGTACTGGTGTTTTAAGCTCAGCTTCAAGAGTGTTAATTAGCGTAACTACGTCAAATTCTTGAATGTTGCTATCAAGCTTTACTTTTACGTTGGCAATAGAGCGCTGCGAGTGGGGAGTAGCTACAATGCCTTGTGTAGTGCCTAGCCATTCGTGCACATCTTTTTGGCTTAACGTTTCTTGGTTAAACTTTTCGTTAAACGCGTTTTGTATAAGCTGGCGCGCAAGTGCAGCAGAGCATGGGCACGTTGAAGAATAAGTAACATCTACGGTTAGCTCGTAGCTAATAACGTTATTTTCAATTGTACTGGTAAGTACAACTGGGTAGCTTTTCCAGCCCGCTTTACCACTTAATAGTGACTTACGGCGTAGCGGTAATTCAAATTTAAATTCAATTTGTGCTTTATCGCTCAGCCCTTCGTGGCTAGTTATAAAGGTATCGAGTGCTTGCGCTATCGTTTGCGGATTGACTTGCTGCTCGGTTGAAAGCAGATCAAGTGCCAAAAATAGACGTGACATATGAATGCCTTTGGCATCTTCTTTATGTAAATTTACAAATGCACGCGCTTTGGCGTTTACTGTAACTGGAGATAAGTCTCGGGATTCAAAAATAAATGGCAGTTCTATTTCGCCCATGCCAACCCAGTCTAATTTACCTGTTTGTAAAGCGGGTGCAGTGTCTGCTATATCTGGCATATTGGTTTGCATGTGCGCTACTCGTATTTTGGGGATAATAAAGCGGGGCATTTTACACTAAATAATTTATTGCTGAAATGATGAGTTTAATAGATGAGCTAAATCAAACATGAAAAATTCTGTTTTTATCGCACAACGTGAGTAGTGGTAGGAGAAAAATGCTAAAATCTGGGAAAATGGTATGTTTATACATACGCATTGCCTTCTTTATATTAAGTACACAGCTAAGAGATAAAATTACGTATGACCGATTATTCTTTGAGCCCTTGGGCTCGGGTACTTTCCAGCTCAATAACGCGATTTGGTGAATTTAAAACCGCTGCTATTTGTTACACTTTATTTTTAACTGTATCTCTTATTTTATCGAGCATGTTTTATTATGTGGCGATAGGCGAATTACACCTGGTTGATATTTTAGCCGTGGTATTTTTTACGGCTGTGGTTTCTCCTTTAATTATAAGTGTGTTGCTTAATTCAATTCGACAACTAGATGCCTCATATGCTTATTTAGATAGCGCCACCAAACAAGAAAAGCTTTTAAATCAAACCCTAAAAGATAACATTAACCGTCTAAACATCGAAATTGATGAGCGTAAAATGGCATTTCATGCCAAGCACCGCGCTATCGAAGAACTACGACGAGAAATTGCTGAGCGTAAAAAAACACAACAAGAACTTGCTCAACAAAGCATGCTGCAGCGCTCAATAGTTGATTCATCTCCTGATTTATTTTATTACCGCGATAACAATGGCGTGTTTGCTGGTTGTAATAAAATGTTTGAAGAAGTAATGGGCAAATCAAGTAGCGAACTAATTGGCAAAACGGTTGAGCAGATATTTCCTAGCCACTTTTTATCTGAAGTTTTGAAAACCGATAAAGAAGTAGAGCAAAGCCATAAAGCACTAACCATTGATGTGGGTTATGAGGTAAATGGCGAAACGCGTTGGTTTGAGCTGCGTAAATTACCTTTTATAAATGATGAAGGTGATTACATTGGTCTACTGGGCTTTGGTCGTGATATCACAAGTCGTAAGGAGGCCGCTCAAGCGCTCGAAACGGCCTATAAAGACAAAGGTAAGTTTATTGCCACATTAAGCCATGAACTACGTACACCGCTCAATGGTATTGTTGGTTTAACACGAATGCTGCTTGATACTGACTTAAACAAACAGCAGCGTAGTTGGGGTAATACTATATTTTCGAGTGCTGAAACGCTCGGCAATATTTTTAACGATATTATTGATTTAGACAAAATAGATAGAGATCAGCTCGATATAGTGACCAACTCTATTAACGTATCAGACTTTATAAATGACGTTGTTAACTTTGCGGGCTTAATCGCGGAGCAAAAAGAGCTAGAGTTTGATATTAAGCGCAATGGGGTGCTGGATATTTACGCACAGCTCGACCCAACTCGCTTACGCCAAGTTGTTTGGAACTTAATTAATAACGCCGTTAAGTTTACACAGCAAGGAAAGGTAACACTTGAATGTAGCCGAGAAAACAGAGTTGAAGGCCCATGGTTAGTTATGAAAGTATCGGATACCGGCCAAGGTATTCCGCCAGAGCAGCTTGCTCATATATTTGATATGTACTACAAAGCGCCAGATTTAAAAGGGACTAACGCAATAGGTTCCGGTATTGGTTTGGCTGTAACTAAGGCACTTGTAAGTGCGATGAAAGGGATAATTACAGTAAATAGTACTGAGGGCGAAGGAAGTTGCTTTACAGTTCAAATACCGCTTAGTTTATGTGTAGCACCAACAGAGCAAAGTTATGTTGGTCGTGGCTTGTATATTTTACTAGTAGAAGATGTACCTCTAAATGCCGAAATTGCCACAAACTTATTAGAGCAACGCGGGCATGAGGTGTTGTGGGCTGAAACCGGTGAAGATGCACTCTCGTTTGTCGAAACCGAAGATGACTTAGATTTAGTATTACTTGATATGCAATTGCCTGATATAAATGGTGACGTAGTTGCCAAGCAAATACGCTCAGATAGTCATTTTGATAAACTACCTATTGTGGCACTTACGGCCAATGTTCGTAGTGCTGAAGAAGAGCTTGAAGGTATATCAATACAAGGGGCGCTTGCTAAACCAATTAACACAGTGAAGCTTGATAAAATGCTGGCTGATTTATTTGGAATTAAGCAAAGTGAATGCACAGAGCCACTGTTAAAAGTAAGTGAAGAAGCCCTTAAAGGCATTGATGCACACTTATTAGATATAGAAACAATAGAAGACTTTGTCAACTCAATGGGCTTAGTTGTGTTTAGACGCAGTAGTCAGCTATTCGAAAAACTAAGTCCACAATATCAGCAAGAGTTACTTACTTCATTAAATACTGGTGATAGAGAAGAATATGAATCAGTAGCGCATAAACTCAAAGGGGCGGCTGGCTCAGTAGGTCTTAATGATGTGCAGCTTCATGCCAAAATAATGGAACATGGTGCTATTGATGAATCTGATGAGGTGTTAAAGCAGTGGTTAGATATTCTGGCAGATAAAATAAATGAAGGACAGAAAGCCCTTCATTTATTTTTACAGCAATTAGAGTGAAACTAATTAGCTCTAATTAAGCGTCAATTTTACCAATGAAACGGTAACCTTCACCATGGATGGTGCTGATTAACTCAGACGTTGAGTTATCACTTTCAAAATGCTTACGAATGCGACGAATAGTAACGTCAACAGTACGGTCATTTGCGCGAAGCTCACGGCCTGTCATATGCTTAATTAATTGCTCACGGCTAAAAATGCGACCTGGAGAATCAAGCATTAAACGAAGTGCTCTGTACTCACCTTTAGGTAAACGCTTAGCGTCGCCATTTGGAGAAGTAAGACAACGGCTGTTTTCATCAAGTTCCCAACCATTAAACGTAATAACACCATTTGTTTCTAGTGCTGACTCTTCACCACCTAAGGCAGTACGAGTAATAAGGTTGCGAGCTCTGATCGTTAATTCACGCGGGTTGAATGGTTTAGTAACGTAGTCATCTGCGCCAATTTCAAGACCTAAAATACGGTCAACATCGTTGTCACGACCTGTTAGGAATATAAGACCTACTTTACGCTTTTGGCGTAATTCACGGGCTAAAATAAGACCGTTTTTACCAGGAAGGTTGATATCCATAACTACAAGATTAACGTCATCGTTATTTGTAAGCTTGTCATGCATATCATCGCCATCAATGGCTTCAATAACTTTGTACCCTTCAGCTTCAAATAAACTAACTAGGTTCAGTCGAGTTACGTCTTCATCTTCTACGATTAGAATGACTGGCGTTTGCATTATTAATTAACCTTTTGGAATATATTATTTATAAAAAATCGGTGACTAATTTATAACCGATTACTAGAGATTATAGGATTATACCCATTTGTTAACAAGGAAAAAACAAATTGGATAAAAATAAAACAGTAGGGTGTCCAAAGTCTACTAAAAAAGGGCAGTGCAAAAACTACTGTTTAATTGATATATACATGGATGTAGCTATTTGAATCATAAAGTCGAAGCCATTTTCCTTTGATAATTGACATATCATTCAATTAAACAAGGTACTTAAAATAATCAGACTAATTCAAAGCAAAACTATATCACTTTTTAACCTTTTAACCTTTCATCAATGTATGTGATACAGCAAAGATAAAAAAGTTCATAAATCGCTTGGTAATATTTATTTAAAGCAATTAAATAATGTTACGCACTTATCACATGCCTCATTAATGAGGTCATTAAATGCTAATTCAAGGATAAATTTTAAATATATGCACTTTTTAATGATCTTTATTTAAGGAATAGTAATTATAAAGCGAGCACCGCGTTTTTCTTCAAGATCAAACATCACTCTTCCGCCAAGTGCTTGTGTTACTAGGTTATAAACTAAGTGCATGCCTAAGCCACTTGCGCCTTGCCCGCGCTTTGAAGTTACGAATGGGTCAAAAATTCTATTTTTAATGTTTTTGTCAACGCCCTGACCATTGTCAGAATAAACGATTGTTAATTTTTTCCCGACGAGTTCTACGTCAAAGCGAATTTCATTGTTTTCTTTACCTATAAATCCATGAATTACAGAGTTCATAAGTAACTGCTGAAAAACTTGTTGTAGAGGTTCAGACTTACTATGAATAGCCAAGTCGGTCGGACAGTTGATAGTTACAACAGGCTTTTTGGGCAATAATTCAGATTGAATCGATGTTAAAACATCACTTATTAATTTGTGCACATTAATATAGGTATTTACACCGTCATCTTGAATAACCGCTACTTTTTTAAAGTTAGATATAAGGTCAGCTGCACGATTTAAATTGCGGTAAATTAAATCTAAGTTTTCAATACCTTCATCTATAAAGCGTTTTAGATGGCTTGAGGTAAGTTTTTTGTCATCAAAGCTTTGCTGTATGTCTGCTAGTTTATCTCTAAGTAACGTAGAACCGGTAATACCTAGCCCTATTGGTGTGTTAACTTCATGGGCAACACCTGCAACCATTTGCCCTAAAGATGCCATTTTTTCGTTTTCAACAATTTGTGTTTGGTATTGATGCATCCGCTCAAGAGTTGATAAAAGCTCTTGATTTGCCTCTCTAAGGGCGATTGTTCGTTGGTTTACTTTTTCTTCAAGGCTTAGGTTTAGTTGTTTGATTTCTTGCTTATCTTTTTCGTGGCGTTCAAGTTGTTTTTTTGTACGCGTAAGCATGATATTTAAACTATTTGAAAGAGCACTTATTTCTTTTACATCAGTTACTGGTGCGCGTGCATCGTAGTTATGATTTTTAGACACATCCTGCAATAACATGCTTAATTGCTCTATTGGCTTAGCTATACGTCGTTGAACTTTAATAGCAATAAAGTAAACAACCGCCAGAATTAATAATGTTAATAACACGTCTATTAATATTTTTCTCTCAATATAAACCTCTAAACTCTCGAGGCTTCCTCGCATATACACATAACCTACTACTTGTTCGTTATCGTAAATAGGGCGGGTTAGCTCAATATGGTCACTCGTAATTCGTGGTGTTTTTAGCTCTTCTACACTGTCTATTCTCAGTGGCACAGGAGGTGTTTTTTTAGCATTAAAGCTAATAAAGAAAACAGGCTTTTGGGATGCTTTTTCTATTGAGTAAATATGTATGTTTTTTACAAGAGGGATCTTTTCAAATGACTTGAGGCGTTTTTCTTCTGTTTTACGATCATCTTCAATTACCGATTGCCCAGCATCAAAAGCTACAATTTCAGAAAGAATAACAAGCTTATTAACTATTAATTGCTTTTGTTCTTTCACGCTTAAATACGTAGAGATAGAAATAGATAACGATAAGCAAATAGCTGTAATAAGCATGATCAAATTAATGAGTGCTTTTCGAATGCTACTTTGATGAACTTTTTTAGGCATTATTTCATTATCGCCTGAGTTAATTTTAATTATTTAGAGTTTTAGTTTAGCAAAGACGTGGAAAAATGAAGGAAAAAAACTAAATTAATTCTTATATTTATTCGAAAGTTAGCTTGAGCACGTTTGTGCTCAATCATTTTACAAATTTAAATTAGCTGCTATATACAGCAAATTTATTGTTCTTAAATACAGTTTGATAGCTTTCAAACTGAGTTTCTAAAATAGGCGGGTACTTTAAAAAGCTGTTAGCAACAATATTTAGCTTCCCTAATTTAGTTAAATGCTGTTTTGCATTAGCTAAAAATGTTTCTGCTACTGTGTAGTCGGTTGCAATACCAGTATGAAAAGGTGGATTGCTAATAATTAAATCAAACTTGCCATTAATGCTTTTAAGGCCGTCACTTAATATAGCCTCACCATTGATGTTGTTAAGCTTTAGGGTTTGCTGTGTTGCATAAGTTGCCAGCGCACTTACATCACTACACACAAACTCAAGTGCTGGATTATGAAGCCCTAAAAAAGTTGCTATTAAACCTGCGCCACAACCAAAGTCGAGAACTTTGCCTTGCTTAATTGTCGGTGCGTTTTCCAGTAGAACTTTCGTTCCTATATCTAAACTACCGTGATTAAACACTCCAGGAACACTAATAGCTGTAAATTCAGTGTCGGCAACATTAACAACAAACTTTTTATGGTAAGTCGTAATATCAAAGTGAGGGTGCTTAGAAATTTCAGCAAATGAGTAAAGAACGCAGTGCTTAGCTGAATCAATCTTGTTACTAAACTCAGCCTTACCAGCTAATTGCTTTTCAATTGACTTAACACCACTTTTGTTTTCACCTACTACTAATAGTTCGGCATCATCAGTAATAGCAGATCGAATATTATCAAGTGCCATTAATAACTCTGGTTTTGATTTAGGGTAGTAAAGAATAACTAAATCGTAGTCGTTACCAGGTATTGTGTGGCTTACATGAACATCAACATCTTTGGTGTTTTTAGCAAACTCTCCGTTAGCATGGTTGTAGCTAAACGCAGTTACTTTGCTTTGCGGATTAAGTCTTTTAAGCTCTGTTAAAAAGCCATCTTGAACAAAGTTGACCACCAAGATAGATTTTCCCGTTAGTGCCTCGCTATTACGAAGTAACAGTAAACTTGGGTTGGTTAGTACGCTCATAAATGGCTTTGCCTTACAGTATATTTAGTTTTATAAAAGTAAAAGTGAGTAATTAAATTTAATTATTCTGTGCGCTCAAACATTAAATCCCACACGCCATGACCTAGGCGATGTCCGCGCTGCTCAAACTTAGTAAGCGGGCGTAAATCTGGACGTGGAACATAATCATTTGTTTCTGATTGGTTTTTAAAACCAGGAGCTACATTCATTACTTCGAGCATGTGCTCTGCGTAGTTTTCCCAGTCTGTTGCCATATGAAAAACGCCACCCATTTTAAGTTGGGCTCTTAGCTTTTCAACAAACTCATTTTGTACAATACGGCGTTTGTGGTGACGCTTTTTATGCCAAGGGTCAGGGAAAAATAGTTGTAGTGTTGTTAAGCTTTCATTAGGTATGCAATCTGCAAGTACTTCAACTGCATCGTGTTCAAAAATACGTAAGTTGGTAATGCCTGCTTCATCGGCATCCATTAAACAAGCACCAACGCCAGGGCGATGTACTTCAATACCGATAAAGTTTAGGTGAGGGGCATTTGTTGCCATTTCGACAAGCGACTTACCCATACCAAAACCAATTTCTACTACTACATCGTTGTTGTTGCCAAAAACTTCGCTTAAATCAAGCATACCGTTTTTATGCTCTAGGCCCATTGTTGGCCAGCATTTTTCGATTGCAGCGGCTTGGCCTTTGGTTAATCGACCTTCGCGTTTTACAAAACTGCGAATGGTGCGGATGTATTTACCTTCTTGCTTAGCTTGCTCAAGGTTAGTGTTGCTTGATTCACTCATATTATTGGCCTGACAAAAACAATGTGTTTAAAAATGGTTGCATATTATCCCTGACCGAGGCCGCAATCACAAGTATTAGCTGGTTTTACACCCCGTATAGCTTGATCTTTTTGTTAACTGCAATAGACTGAGCCGCCATTGGGCATCAGTAAAAGTTAAAAATGTTGGATTTAAATAAAGAACAGTCACACTGGTTTTCTAATCAAGTTGTTGATTGGTATCACCTTCATGGGCGTAAAACACTCCCGTGGCAGCTAGGTAAAACACCTTATAAAGTGTGGGTGTCTGAAGTGATGCTGCAGCAAACCCAAGTTATTACTGTTATTCCATACTTTGAAAAGTTTATGCAAAGCTTTCCAGATATTATCGCTTTAGCTGATGCGGATGAAGACTTAGTTTTGCATCACTGGACTGGCTTAGGGTATTACGCTCGTGCGCGTAACTTACACAAAACAGCTAAAATAGTGCGTGACAAATACCAAGGTGAGTTTCCGAAAACACTCGATGAAGTAATGGATTTACCTGGAATAGGGCGCTCTACTGCAGGAGCTGTTTTATCATTGTCGCTTGGGCAGCATCACCCTATTTTAGATGGGAACGTGAAGCGAGTTTTAGCGCGCTATTTTATGATTGAGGGCTGGTACGGCGTTAAAAAGGTCGAAAACCAGCTTTGGCATTTATCAGAGCAGTTAACGCCTAAAGATAATGTTACTGAGTTTAATCAAGCTATGATGGATTTAGGGTCTAGCGTTTGCTCACGCAGCCGGTTTGATTGTGAGGCTTGCCCATTAAACTCAGGCTGTGGTGCTTTTAATGCAGGTAAAGTAAAAGAGTTTCCACATTCAAAACCAAAAAAAGCAGTTCCTAAAAAGAGTTGTCATCAGTTAATTATTCAGTGTGGTGATAAAGTGCTTATGGAAAAACGTCCTAACAGCGGTATTTGGGGCGGATTGTTTGGCTTTTTTGAATTTAATGAGTACGAAGAGCTTCAAATATTTTTAGCTCAGCAAGGCCTAGAGGCTAGTTTAGTAGAGCTTGAAGCGTTTATTCATGTGTTTTCACATTTTGAATTGAGGATTAACTCGCATGTGCTTAATGTTAAGAAAACTCCTGATGTGGTAAACGATAAGCAATTAATCTGGTATCCGCTTGATCAATCAATAGAGGTTGGCCTAGCAGCACCAACTAAAAAGTTGGTTAAACAAATTACAGCAATAGTATAGAATAGCCCCATATTTAGCGTTAGAGAGAATCAATCATGGCACGTACAGTATTTTGTCAAAAGTTACAAAAAGAAGCCGAAGGGCTTGGCTTTCAGTTATACCCTGGTGAAATTGGTGAAAAGATTTTTAATAACATCTCTAAAGAAGCGTGGGCTCAGTGGCAACATAAACAAACAATGCTTATTAACGAAAAGCATTTAAATATGATGGACCCAGAACACCGCACATTTTTAGAAGAGCAAATGGTTGGCTTTTTGTTTGAAAATAAAGATGTAGAAATTGAAGGTTATCGACCGCCTGAAAAGTAATGTTTTAAACATAAAAAAAGGGCTATTAAGCCCTTTTTTTATGTTTATTTATTCATTTAACTCATCTTCTTGCTCAGATATTTTAATTTGTTCCTTTAAAAATTGAGCAGCTTTAGAGTATTCAATTTCCAGCTTATCTCTTAACTCTATTAATTCATCGGTTGTGAGTTCACCTTCTTTACATTTATCTTCAAATGCACTTGAAAGTTCTGCCACCGTTTGGGCACCAATTGTCTTGGAGATCGATTTTAATTGATGACACCCTTCAATAATCTCATTTAAATCGTTAACCATAACGCCGGAATTAATACTCTTAATTAAGCCTTGGCTTTGTTCTAAATACATTTTGAAAAAACGAATTTGCTTAGCGTCATCACCGTTTACATATTTGGCAACAGCTTCCATATCAATAGGTAGTGCCATAGTTTGATGAATAACTACATTTGGGTTTTGGCTTTGTTTATCGCTCCAACGTTTTAGAGTTTCTTCTAACGCGTTTAGCTCTATAGGTTTGGTAATGAAGTCGTTAATACCTACTGCTAAACAGCGCTCTTTTTCGCCTTTAAGTGCGTTTGCTGTTACTGCAATAATGTAAGGCTGTGCATCAATCGATTCTAATAACTCTGCTTCATTACGGATTTTTTCGACCATATCGTAACCCGACATTTTAGGCATGTGTAAGTCGGTTAAAATAAGTGAGTAATCACCTTTTCTCCACATATCTAGACCTTCTTCACCGTTGTTAGCTATTTCAACGCCAAAGCCCAGTATATGTAGTTGATCGGTGAGGACTTGTTGGTTTAGAAGGTTATCTTCAACAAGTAGAACCAATTTGTTTGAATTACGTGCCTGCTCAACATTTAAATAGTTATTAAGTGTTTTGGTTTTTTTAATTTGCTTAGGTGTATGTAACCCTGCAGCCACCAATATAGAAAGCATAAAGTTAGATTTACATAGAGGAGAGGCATTAATATAAAAAATGTTTTTATGATTTATAGCTGCTTCATCAAGCTTACTTAGTACAACAACTTGTTGGTTATAATCCTCTAATGAATAAAATAAACGTCTTAGCAGCGCATTAGTTTTATCCATATTGTCTATGCCATCAGCTACCCAAATAATATCTTGTGAATGCTGGTGCTCTTCAATTTCTTCTTCTGTGTGTGCATAAATTATTTTAGCGCCCATGAACGATAAATAACGGTACATTGTTTTTTCACGTTCTAGGTGATTACTAACTACAACAATTTGCTTACCATTTAATGCACCTTTATGTGCGTACTTAATTTTACCCGATGTGCTAAACGGCAGCTCTACTGTAAACTCACTGCCAATTCCGGTATGACTAGTTACATGAATAGTACCTAGCATAAGCTCAGTTAAGCTTTTACAAATAGAAAGACCTAAACCGGTGCCACCATATTCTCGGGTAATTGAGTTTTCGGCCTGAATAAATGGATTAAATATTTCGCGAAGTTGCGTCTGCGACATGCCTTTACCGTTATCAGTTACGCAAAAGCGTAAGGTAAAGTGATCAGTTGTATTATGAACCACCTCTACTGATATTTTTACATGGCCTTGGGTTTTTTCATCAGTGCTAGTGAATTTAATTGCGTTGCTACATAGGTTATAAAGCACCTGACGTACACGCACACTATCACCGGTAAGGTTGACTGGAATATCTGGTGCTATTGCTAGTTCTAAATCAAGCTCACGTTTTTTAGCAACTGATGAGAGCACTCGAGCAACTTCTTCAATGGTATCGGTTACCGAAAATGGGATCGGGTCAATATTTAGCTTTCCAGCCTCAATTTTAGAAAAATCTAAGATATCATCCAAAATGCTCAATAACGAAAATGCTGATTCACGAATAATTGTACTTAAACGATGTTGAGCGCCATCAAGTTCGGTCTGGCGCAGTAAATCAATAGTGCCTATAACACCATTCATCGGTGTTCTTATTTCGTGGCTCATTGTGGCTAAAAAGGTCGTTTTGGTTTCGCTTGCTCGCTCTGCTTTTAATGTGGCTTGCTCAAGCGCTATAGTACGATTTTGCACTTCGGCTTCTAGGCCATTTTGTAATTTATAAAGCTCTTTTTGTGCGGCGTCATTCTCACTCATCGCAGTCTGTACTTTTTGTAGCAGTAAGTTAATGTTTTTTGCCACTACACCTAAACCAATATCAAGCTGCTCATCAACACTACTATTGTAATTAGCATTTTCGGTGATTGCCTGCAGCTCTTGTGTAAGAGTGTCAGTACTTTTTCGTAAGCGACTATTAATGTACATATTAAACATTAAAGTAAATATAAATAATGCAGCTACGCTTGCTATCGCAATAATGTAGGCAATAACTTGAGAGTTTTGAGCGCTTAAAGGAGCGGTTGGTAGGTTTTGCTTAATAATAAGCTCGCCAATAGGTTGATCGTTTAACAGCAGTAAGTGATGTAGGATGCCTTCTTCTACTAGATGCTTTTCAGTTTTAATTGAAGCGATAGCAGGTTTACTGCTGCTATATACCAACTGAGTATCTGATGTAGCATTGAAGCGATATAGAGTATATTCAAAGTCATCATCTAATAACGACGTTAAATCAAGTAACTGCCTTACTTTACCTTGGCCATACATAGTTAATGCATCAACCATAGGTAAGTCTAATCTATCGGCAAGCGTTACAATATTAACAGATGATGCAGGTTGGGCTGTCTTAACTTCAGTTTGTGAATAAAATGAGTGGGCAATAATAGCAAGCGCTGTTACTGCAATATTTATGATTAAAAAAAGAGGTAATAAGCCTTTGACTGGCGATGAAAATTTACTCTGCATTGATTGTTTCCAATTGAAGTGATTTTACTACGATAAGTCCCTATCGTACGTATCTAAGCTAATCGTAACATTTACAAAAAATAATTCACTACGGTTTTAGTCTGATTTATTTATATTTATAGTTCGATTTGTGGTAAAAATGAACGTTATTAATAAAAAACACACTGAGTTGTCTGAAAACCGTTCAAACAGTTATAAAGAATAAAAAAAAAGTTGACTTGTAAGGGCAAAACTCGTTTAATACGCCGCACGCCCAGATAGCTCAGTCGGTAGAGATGAGTGGGAATTGCATTAAAAATACTTTAAGATTTTTAATTAGCACTGTTTAAGTGCCTCGATAGCTCAGTTGGTAGAGCAGAGGATTGAAAATCCTCGTGTCCCTGGTTCGATTCCGGGTCGAGGCACCATTTATTAAAGTAGTGGTGTTTAATCAACAGTTTAAACATTATTACGCGTGCCTTAGCACACAGTTTTGTGTGCCGACTTAGCTCAGCTGGTAGAGCAACTGACTTGTAATCAGTAGGTCAACCGTTCGACTCGGTTAGTCGGCACCATTTATATAAAGTTAATTGTAAAGTATAACAATTAATTAGCACAGTTTATGTGCCTCGATAGCTCAGTCGGTAGAGCAGAGGATTGAAAATCCTCGTGTCCGTGGTTCGATTCCGCGTCGAGGCACCATTTACTTTAAGTTCTCAATCTTTAAAATTGAACGTGCCTTAGCACACAGTTTTGTGTGCCGACTTAGCTCAGCTGGTAGAGCAACTGACTTGTAATCAGTAGGTCAACCGTTCGACTCGGTTAGTCGGCACCA
>NZ_JACJDR010000005.1:88974-232298 GCF_014163655.1 Pseudoalteromonas sp. SR45-1
CAATCTTTAAAATTGAACGTGCCTTAGCACACAGTTTTGTGTGCCGACTTAGCTCAGCTGGTAGAGCAACTGACTTGTAATCAGTAGGTCAACCGTTCGACTCGGTTAGTCGGCACCATTTATTTTAGGTAACTTGAAGCAACTGACTTGTAATCAGTAGTCTGTATAAGTTATCCGTTCGACTCGGTTAGTCGGCACCATTTATTTTAGGTAACTTAAAGCAACTAACTTGTAATCAGTAGTCTGTATAAGTTACCCGCTCGACTTCGTTAGTCGGCACCATTTATTTAAAAGCCTCGCTTATAGCGGGGCTTTTTTGTTTTTGTATAGTTAATCTCTTAAACACATTACAAAAAGTTAATTTTAGTATTAAAAATTGCTGATCATTTACTCATTTTTACCGTATAACTGGCTATTATGTTAATTCATCGCTAGCTATGTAATGTTATGTAAAGTAAGTTGAGCAAAATTTGCCAAAGTGCTTGAATTACGTTCATAAATAGCAGTAATTTAGGTTTAATTATGATCTGGCAATGCAAGCCAACCCTACTGGCAATTAGTGTGATGCTGCTCAGCGGCTGTGCGAGTGATTTAAACTCGTCTCAGCGCATGCAAGTCTCTAATAATATGCCTCAGCAATGGCAGCAAGAAGCATCAAGCTCAGTATTAAAAGTACAAGAGCAATGGCTTACACAATTACAAAATCCTACGCTTAATAAATTTGTACAACAAGCACTTAAAAATAACCAACAGCTTTTGCAAACGAGTTATGATGTTGAAATTCAAAAGCAGCAACTTATAGTCTCGGGCGCTGCACTTTGGCCAAGCCTTGATTTATCAACACGTACAAGCCGTAGTAAAGACAACCGCCCTGTAAGTTACGACAACGCAAGCTCAGCTAGTTTAAACTTAACTTACGAGGTTGATTTATGGGGTAAGCTCTCTGACGCCAAGCGCGAAGCTAATCTTAACTATTTAGCTCAGCAGGCACGGTTTGAGCAAGCTAAACAGCAACTTGTTGCTGATGTAGTAACAGGTTGGTTTGATGTGGTTACGGCGCAGCAATTACTGGATTTATTTAAGCGTCGCGAAGCCAACTCACAACAAAATCTCGATATTATTGAAGCTGGCTATCGCCAAGGCATAAACGAAGCGCTCGATGTGTATTTAGCGCGTAATGAGCTTAATAATGAACGCTCTCGCATTGCCACTCAAAAAGCGAGTTTATCGGCATCAGCACGTGTACTTGAGCGTTTACTTGGTGAATACCCAAAAGGCGCTATTACTGCTAGTAGTGACTTACCTGTTATTAATACCGATATTCCTCTAGGATTACCTTCTGAGCTTATAACGCGAAAACCTACTCTACGTGCAAGTTGGTATGAGCTTTTAGCAGCCGACGCATCATTGGCATATGCGCACAAACAACGCTTTCCAAGTTTAGATTTAACAGCTTCATTAAGTGATAGTACAGACAGAGTAAGCGACTTGTTTTCTCCATCAAGCCTTGCATGGTCTTTGTTAGGTAGTATTTCAGCGCCACTTTTTGAAGGTGGGCGCTTAAAAGCCAACGAAGAAATAGCGCGTCTTAATACTCAAAAGCAAGAGCAGCTTTATTTACAAACGCTTTATGACGCATTTGGTGATGTTGAAAATGCAATTTCGCAGCAGCAGTCCCTCAAAGCTCAATATACAAGCACGTTAGAGGCACAAGAAAACGCACTTGCTGCAGAGCAATTGTCGTTTGAGCAGTATCAAAGTGGCTTGGTAACTTACACGACAGTGCTTGATGCCCAAGACCGTTCTTTTGACGCGCAAAGCTCCTTAATCGATATTAAAAACCAATTAATAGCCAATAGAATTAACCTACACATTGCCCTTGGTGGTGATTTTGCAAAGCCCTCAAGTGAACTAAAGAGCAATAACGATGAAAACTAAAACAGCAAAAATTATTATTCCAGCGGTGGTTATTGTTGCCACAATTTTAATTGTTATGTTTATTAAGGGGAATCCACCAGAGGCTAAACGCTTTGGGACACCTCCGAAGGCATCAATAAGTGTGGCTGCGCTTGAGCTAAAACCACAAAATTATCAAGTTATGATAGACAGCTACGGTACGGTAAAACCACGTACACAAAGTTTGTTAGTGGCTCAGGCATCTGGGCAAATAATTGAAGTAAGTGATGACTTTAGAGAAGGCGGTTTTTTTGAAAAAGGCGATGTACTTTTAAAACTAGACGACAGAGATCATCAGGCTGAAGTTAAATCTGCTCAAGCCAATTTATTAACCGCAGAGCAAGGTTTGCTAGAAGAGAAGGCGCGTGGGCAACAAGCCATTACCGATTGGAAGCGCCTTGGCGGCTCAAATCAGGCAAGCAGCTTAGTACTACGTGAGCCACAACTAGCAGCCGCTGAAGCTGAGGTTTTATCGGCTCAGGCAGCACTTGAAAAAGCGATGCTTGATTTAGAGCGCACTAAAGTAACGGCGCCATATGCGGGGCGTATACTTAGCCGCAGTGTTGATTTAGGGCAAGTTGTTACTAACAACACACAGTTAGCAACCATTTACGCAATCGATAGCGTTGAGATTCGCTTACCAATTAAAAATAAAGATCTCCCATTTGTAAATTTACCAGAGCAGTATCGCGATGGTGCTAAAAACCAAGCGGGTTCAATTGTTAAATTTACTTCTGACTTAGTAGGTGAGCAAACGTGGCAAGGTCAATTAGCACGCACAGAAGGTGCTATAGATGAAGGCGCACAGCAGCTTTATGTAGTTGCTAAAATTAATGACCCGTATAAAGCAACAGCAAATAACCAGTACCCAATAAAAATTGGGCAGTATATAAAAGCGCAAATTACCGGCAGAACAGTATCTAACGCACTTATAATTCCTAACAGTACAATTTATCAAGGAACGTACGTTTACATTGTTGAAGGTGGCGTACTTAAGCGCAAAGACATCACACTAGCTTGGCAAAATGCGACTCAGGCGATGATAAAAACCGGTTTAAACGCAAATGATAAGCTTGTTATTACTCCACTTGGCCAAGTAAGTTCAGGAACTCAAGTAAGTATTTTAGGTGAACAAAGCGCAGATCAACCTAAAAGCCGTGGAGTGAATGGGCAAGGTAAAGGAAAGCGTCTGACTCCAGAGCAGCTTGAACAAAAAGCAAAAGAGCTTGGTATTAGTGTTGAAGAGTTAAAAAAACGCCGTCCAGCAAAGCAAGGAGATAAGCCATGATAGCTTGGTTTGCCAAAAACCATGTTGCTGCTAACTTATTGCTAGTAACACTGCTGCTGTCGGGGCTTTTTAGTTTATCGACTAAAATACCGCTTGAAGTATTCCCTTCATTCGAAACCGACATGATAAGCGTGAACGTAAGTTTGCGCGGTTCAACACCAGAGGATGTAGAGCAAGGCGTAACAATTCGTATAGAAGAAGCCGTACAAGATTTAGAGGGCATAAAGCAAATATTTAGCCGCTCTTCTGAAGGCTCAGGCTCTGTAACAATTGAAGTTGAAACGGGCTACGACCCGCGTGAGCTTTTAGCCGATATTAAAAGTCGTGTAGATGCAATTAATACCTTTCCAGCGGATGCTGAAAAGCCAATAGTGGCGCTTGCTGAGCGAATTCGCGAAGTTATCGCGGTTACCGTATCAAGTGATTACGGCGAAAAAGAAACCCGCGAATACGCAGAAACAGTACGCGATCAAATTCTACGTTTACCAAATGTGACGCAGGTAGAGCTAAGTGGTGTTCGTGATTACGAAATTGCCATTGAAGTAAGCCAAGACGTTCTTCGTCAGTACGATTTAAGCCTTGCACAAATATCGAGTGCTATTGCTAATTCAAGCTCTGATATTTCTGCTGGTAACTTGAAAACTGAAGGTGGGGACGTACTTATAAGCTCTAAAGGGCAAGCATATCGTAAAGATGAATTTGCCAATATTGTTGTTAAAAACCAAGCTGACGGCACGATTATTCGTTTAGGCGATATTGCAATAATTAAAGACGATTTTGAAGAAACCCCAGTACGTACTCGCTTTAATGGTAAGCAGGCTGCATTTATCGACGTATATCGAATTGGTCCGCAAAGTGCGATTACTGTTGCTGACGAAGTTAAAAATTACATAAAAGAGCAACAAAGCTCCCTTCCACAAGGATTTGAACTAAGTTACTGGGATGATGATTCGGAGCTGGTTAAAAGTCGAATTGCCACACTAACGACAAATGCCCTACAAGGCGGTATTTTAGTACTTGCTTTGCTTACTTTGTTTTTACGACCTGCAATTGCATTTTGGGTATTTATTGGTATTCCGGTTTCGTTTATGGGCGCGTTTATAGCGATGCCTATATTTGGCGTAACCCTTAATATTATGAGCTTATTTGGCTTTATATTAGTACTTGGGATTGTTGTTGATGACGCCATAGTTACTGGCGAAAATGTCTATACCCATTTAAAAACAGCTAAGTCGGGCGAGCAGGCTGCAATTTTAGGTACTCAAGAAGTCGCAACACCAGTAACATTTGGTGTATTAACTACCGTTGCCGCCTTTTTACCTTTGGCCTTTATTGAAGGGGCGCGCGGTGCTTTGTTTGCACAAATACCGGTAGTGGTTATTCCGGTATTATTGTTTTCATTGATTGAATCTAAATTTGTACTACCCGCACATTTAAAATATATAAAACTACGCCACGAAAAAGGCGAACCTTCAAAGTTTGATGTTATTCAACAGCGTTTTGCAGATGGATTTGAAAACGCGATTTTAAAATATTACCAACCCACTTTAAATTTAGCACTGCGCCATAAATTGGCTTCGGTAAGTTTGTTTGTTGGTGTGTTTATAATAATTTTAACCATGATCACTAGTGGTTGGACTAAGTTTGTATTTTTCCCGCGTATACCAAGCGAAACAGTCCGCGTTAACTTAACACTACCAACAGGTACGCCGTTTGAAGTCACTAATAAATACGTAATTGATATGTCGCAAAAGGCGCAGCAATTACAAGAAAAATACCGCGACCCAGATACAGGTGAAAGCGTTATTTTAAATATATTAGCCACAACAGGTGGGCGCGGTGGTGTATCTAATTCAGGTTCAGTACGCTTTGAAATAACACCGGCTGAAAAGCGTGAATCAGACATAGGATCAAGAGAGCTAGCCAGCGAATGGCGAGATTTAATTGGTGTCATTCCAGGCGCTGAAAGCTTAACGTTTAGAGCTGAAATTGGCCGAAGTTCTGACCCAATTGACGTGCAGCTGAGCGGGACTTCGTTGACTATTTTACAAGACGTGGCTGATCACATTAAAACCCGTTTATCGACCTACCCAACGGTATTTGATATTGCCGATAGCATGTCTGATGGTAAAGAAGAGTTACAAATAGAGCTTACGCAGCAAGGCTTAGCGCTGGGCTTAAATAGAGTCAATGTTGCAGGTCAAGTGCGTAACTCGTTCTTTGGCTCGCAAGTCCAACGTATTCAGCGCGGACGTGATGATGTACGAGTAATGGTACGCTTGCCCATAGACGAGCGCCGCTCTGTAGCCGATTTACAAAATATACTCATCAATACACCTACTGGTGGCTCGGTGCCGTTATCGCATGTTGCAACCCTTACCGCAGGGCAAAGCCCGTCAACTATTAACCGAATAGACCGCTACCGTACTTTAAATGTAACAGCGGATATCGAAAAAAATAACACCAACATGACCATACTTCAGGCTGACCTAACGGAGTATTTAGATGAATTAATGCAGCAATATCCTGGAGTAGATTACAAACTAGAAGGTGAGGCTAAAGAGCAGCGAGAGTCGTTTGGGTCATTGGCTTGGGCGCTTGTGTTTGTATTTTTCATAATTTATGCGCTATTAGCAATACCGCTTAAATCTTACTTACAGCCAATTATAGTAATGAGTGTAATTCCATTTGGCATGATAGGTGCTGTAGTCGGGCATTGGATTATGGGCATGGATTTAACCATTATGAGCTTGCTTGGTATGCTCGCTTTAACTGGGGTGGTAGTAAATGACTCCCTTGTACTAGTTGATTTTATCAATAAAAAGCGCAGTGAAGGCGGCAAATTACTAGATGCGGTTAAAATTGCAGGTGCATCGCGTTTTCGCCCTGTAATGCTAACTAGTTTAACGACCTTTATTGGCTTAATGCCGTTATTATTTGAAAAAGCGACTCAGGCGCAGTTTTTAATACCTATGGCGGTAAGTCTAGGGTTTGGGATTATTTTTGCGACCTTTATTACTTTATTGTTAGTGCCAATAAACTACATGATGATGGAGCGCTTTCAAGGTTGGTTTAAGTAAATAAGCGTAAGCATTTAAAATTTAGCTGTAAGTAAGAAATTGCTTGCAGCTTTTTTTTGCCAAAAATTATAAAAATAATGTACGAAGGTATAGCAAAAAAATGAATAAGTAATAAGAGGGAGTATAAAAATAAGAAGGTGTTCCCCAAGATACGGTACCCGGTTTCAGTCCTGAAACCAGAAGGTTTCAGGGCGGAAATCTGCGGTTTACCGTAGGCTTCTCGGTACATGCCGAGCTTGCACAATAGTAGACGAACAGAAATCCTGGTATAAAATTTATCGGCTCAGGGACTTAACCAAGCTCCGGTACCCCAGGGAACAATTTAAGTATATAAGACATAATCCAATCCTTAAACCCTAAACGTAAAAAATTAAACCGTTCGCTTAGTTTTCCCGCACCTTTAACTCGTCATTTACTTTATCGCATGGTTTTTGAGCTTGATCATACAATTAATTGGAGTTGCTTTTTATCGAGTGGTAGCATTGCCTTAACTTGCAAAGCGAAGATTCGATTATGAACGATTTACCCGATTACGAAAAAGCTCAACTGCTTTTAGAAAAAAACGAAATATTTGTATCACCTGCCGAAGCGCATGGTGTAATTAGTGGTTTACTTGCGTGTGGTTTAACCATTGACGACAAAGAATACTTAGGCCTTTTGAGCGATGTGTTTAACGATGGTGAATCATTTAGTAACGATTTAAAGCAGTTTTTTGGCACTATTTATAAGCAAGTAGTTGCGAGCTTTAATGATGACGAATTTCAGTTTGATTTATTTTTACCAAACGATGACGAAACACTCATCGATCAGGCTAATGGCCTCGTATCATGGGTAGCAGGGTTTATGCTTGGTTTTGGCTTAAAGCAAAAAGATTACGGTAAGTTATCAAGCGATGTTAAAGAGGTTATTACTGACTTTAGCGAAATCACTCGCCTAGATACCACTTTTGAAGAAACCGAAGAAGACAGCCAAGCGCTGCACG
The DNA here is from genome assembly GCF_014163655.1 of Pseudoalteromonas sp. SR45-1. Lineage (NCBI taxonomy): Bacteria > Pseudomonadati > Pseudomonadota > Gammaproteobacteria > Alteromonadales > Pseudoalteromonadaceae > Pseudoalteromonas > Pseudoalteromonas sp. SR45-1. The sequence continues at coordinate 96,281 of NZ_JACJDR010000005.1, forward strand.
AAGTGATTGAATATGTGCGCGTATCAGCACTACTTTGTTTCGCAGAGCTTGGTAAAGAGCAAAACACGCAAAGTACTAAAAAAACACTTCATTAGTTTAAAAAGTTAAACGGATTGGTTAATAATGGTTGAAGTACAAAAGTCAGAATTTAAAGCACGCCGCGAGCGTTTACTTGCGCAAATGGATAAAAATAGCGTTGCTATTATTCCTGCTGCGAGCGAAGTGACGCGTAGCCGCGATACCGAATATGCATTTAGACAAGATAGCGACTTTTTCTATTTAACAGGCTTTAACGAACCCGACGCTGTACTTGTACTATGTAACAACAGCGATGCACCCAGTACTTTATTTTGCTTAGATAAAGACAAGCTTGCAGAAATTTGGCATGGCCGCAGAGTTGGCTTTGATAAAGCTAAAAGCGACTACTTGTTTGATGAAGCTTACCCGCTAAGTGAATTAAACGATAAGCTGCTCGATATACTAAATGAAAAAGATGCGATTTATTTTGCACAAGGTGCTTATCCTTCATTTGATACCAAAGTGTTTACGTTACTAGGTACACTTAGAAGTGGTGCGCGAAAAGGCCTCAAAGCACCGAGTACTTTAAAAGAAATACGCGGCCTTATTCATGAAATGCGTTTGTTTAAATCGACAAGCGAGATAGATGTTATGCGAGAAGGTTGTGAAATTAGTGCGCGAGGGCATATGCGCGCTATGCGTTTTTCACACCCCGGAGCTACTGAATTTCAGCTAGAGGCTGAGCTGCATCATCATTATGCCATGAATGGTGCGCCGCACCCGGCGTACGGCACAATTGTTGGTAGTGGCGACAACGCCAATATTTTACATTACACGCAAAATAGCGACGTATTAAAAAATGGCGACCTGGTACTTATAGACTCCGGTTGTGAGCTACAAGGTTACGCCGCCGATATTACACGTACTTTTCCAGTAAATGGTCAATTTAGCGAAGAGCAAGCCGCGCTTTATAATATTGTTCTTAAAGCGCAAGAAGTTGCTTTTGATGAAGTAAAACCAGGTGGTTACATGTCGCATGCTAATAAACTCGCAATGGAAGTAATGACTCAAGGTTTACTTGATTTAGGTATTTTAACCGGCGACTTTGACGAGCTAATGGCAAAAGGGGCATGTAAAGAATATTACATGCACGGGCTGGGGCATTGGCTTGGTTTAGATGTACATGATGTTGGCGATTACAAAGTAAATAACGTTGAGCGTGCATTTGAGCCGGGTATGGTACTCACTATAGAGCCTGGGCTTTATATCAGCGAAGACTCAAGCGCACCGCAAAAATATAAAGGCATTGGTATTCGTATTGAAGATAACTTGCTAGTTACCGAAACAGGCCATGAAAACTTGACCCTAAGCGTGCCTAAAAAAATTAGCGATATAGAAGCACTTATGCAAAGTGCTAAAAACGTATAAAGCTCGGAGAGTAAAGTGGCTAAGCAGTTTGATGTAGTTGTTATTGGCGGTGGTTTAGCGGGAGCAAGCTGCGCGTTAAGTGTGGCTAAAACTAATCCCGCGTTAAATATTGCCGTTGTAGAAGCTAATCAAGTTACCGGCGATTACCACCCAAGCTTTGACGACAGAAGCATTGCACTTGCTCAGCAATCGGTAGAGTATTTACAAAGCCTCAATTTATTTGAACAAAATGCCCCTTACACCGCCGCAATCAAAAAAGTGAGCGTGTCTGATAGAGGGCACTTTGGCAAAGCGCACATTAATTGCGACGAATTTTCTAAGCCTTCACTTGGTTACGTAGTAGAAGTTAACCCTTTTGGCCGAGCGCTCCACCTGCGTTTAACGCAATCAAATATTACGCTTTTGTGCCCCGATAGCGTAATTGCCATTGAGCAAACTCTGCATAGCAATACACTTACCCTGCAAAGCGGCGAGCAATTAAACGCAGCGCTATTGGTTATTGCTGATGGTGCACAATCACCCACACGTAATTTACTTGAGCTTGGCTTTAATACCCAGCCTTATGAACAAGGCGCAATTATTGCCAATGTAGAAGTAGTTGGTGGGCATAATAATCATGCCTTTGAGCGTTTTACACAAAGCGGGCCTATGGCGTTATTACCCATGAGCAATAACCGTTATTCGTTGGTGTGGTGTATGAGCCAAGATCAGGTTGAACAGCACATGGCACTTAATGAACAAGACTTTATAAGTGCCCTACAAAGTGCGTTTGGTTATCGCGGTGGTCAATTTACTAAAGTAGGCATGCGCACGAGTTACCCGCTCGTTTACGGGCAAGTCGAGTCTTTGACTGCGCACCGTACAGTGGTTATTGGTAATGCCGCACATGCTATTCATCCTATTGCAGGGCAAGGTTTTAATTTAGGCCTTCGCGACGTGCAAGTACTAAGTAATTTAATAGCAAACAGCCAACACGGTTTAGGCAGCTATGCGTTTACACGTGAATATTCTAAAAAGCGCAGTGATGATATAAAAACCGTAATGAGTTTAACCGATGCACTTGTTAGGCTTTTTTCAAACTCATCGCGAGTGCTCGCATTGGGGCGCAGTATTGGGTTGTTTTCGATGGATTTATTTCCCGCATTAAAAGCGCCATTAGCCAAACAGTTAATGGGGCAAGTTAAACAAGGTAGGCGTTTATGAAGCAAGCACAGGTTTGTATTGTAGGTGGTGGCTGTGTAGGGCTAACACTGGCACTTGGATTGGCAAAAGCCGATATAAGCGTAGTTGTACTCGACGGCGCACCAACACAAGCGTTGCCAACTGACGAATATGGTTTGCGCGTAAGCGCGCTAAGCATTGCAAGTCAAACCTTGCTTGAGCAATTAAATGTATGGCCCGAAATTATCGCACAGCGAGCGTGCGCTTATACGCATATGGATGTACGTGATGCCGACAGTTTTGGCAAAATAGCGTTTGATAACAAACAACTTGAGCTTGAGCATTTAGGCCATATTGTTGAAAACGACATTATCCGCTACGCGCTTATAACAGTGCTAGAGCAACAACCAAGTGCCACGCTAATGTTTGATACGCAGTATCAGCAAATACATCAAAGCGAATCAGATGTATTTATAACGCTTAAAAGCGGCGAGCCAATTATTGCAAAACTGCTGGTGGCCGCTGATGGGGCAAACTCAGCTATTCGCAAACAATTTAATATGGCACTTAGCTTTAAAGATTACGATCACCATGCGCTAGTTGCGACTGTTAAAACTAAAGAGACGCACGCAAATACCGCACGCCAAGTGTTTTTACCAACCGGGCCGCTGGCATTTTTACCTCTGAGCGATGCAAATACCCATTCAATAGTATGGTCTACTAGCCCCAACCACTGCGATGAGCTGCTTGCAATGGATGACAGCAGCTTTAATAAAGCCGTAATGGCAGCCATAGATGGCCAATGCGGGCTATGTGAAGTGCAAAGTGCGCGCGCAGCTTTCCCACTTAAAATGCGCTACGCTCAGCAATGGGTTTCAGGCAAAGTGGTCCTCATTGGCGATGCTGCACATACAATCCATCCACTTGCAGGGCTTGGTATGAATCTAGGCCTAAAAGATGCGGCTTATTTAATTGAGCTACTCACAAGTGATAGTAAGGAGTTTGCAAGCACGCGCACACTTCGCGATTACGAACGTACCCGTAAGCTCGATGCGCAAAAGCACATAGCCATGATGCAAGGGTTAAAAGAGCTATTTGAAGGTGCAAACCCGATTAAAAAACTTATCCGCGGAGTAGGGCTATCATTAGTTGATAATTTAGGCCCAATAAAACACCTGTTCGCCAAAGAAGCGATAGGAAAGTAACGTAGGTTGGGTTGAGCGAAGCGAAACCCAACGGATAAAGTAAAGCGATGAGCTTGATTAAAAAAACCGATGTTTAATTTAAACATCGGTTTTTTTTATGAAGGTTTTAAATATATTAAAAGCTGCGCTTTTCACGCGAGCAAGCTCAGCGTCTATATGCAAAGTTTAACACTGAGCTTAATTTTACCTGTAGGCGTTTAGCTTGCTGACGCGACGAGCCTAGCTCGTAATTACTATCGTTAGCTAAAAAGCGCTTTGCGTTAAATCAGTTACAAATTCTTTTGTGCTTCATTCACCATATCCTTGAGAGCATCAATTAACATTGGATCTCGCGAGTTTTGCTTAGCAAGTTCTAATGCGTGTTTCATACTAGTGACGGCTTCTTTGAACTGCTTATTTGCAGTATAGCCTTGCGATAAACGCATGTGAGAATAGGCTGCATTTGGGTAATGGGTAGTAAAGTGTTTAAGCGTGGTAATAGCTTTGGCTGTGTTACCAAATTTTTGCTGGCTATGAGCAAATTCTACATATACATCTTGTGGAATTTTAAGCTCAAACCCATATTTATCACTCAGTGCTTGGTAGTAACCTGTAATAAGCGATACATCAGCAAATCTTCCGTGCTCGTCAGTAACGCTAAAAATTAGGTCGCCAAATAAGTGAATTAGGCTATCGCTAAGGGCTGGTAGTATGGTGCCCATATGACTAAAAGTAGGGTAATGCTTATATTCCCATTTTAGCTGTGTTGGCATTTGTTGTTCTAAATTTACTAAAGTATTTAATACACCTGTATAAAAGCGTGACCCTTCACTTGCTACACTAATAAATAACGATTGACCGCCTTTAGGGCTTTTAGTGTATTTTATAATATTATTTTTTAATTCTTCATCACTCCACCAACTGTTTGGGCTTATAGCTATATAGTTATTAAATAACGCAGGCTGATTAACTAAAGTATAAAGCGCTAAAGTACCTGCATTAGAGTGGCCAATTAACGTGTTGTAGCCGTTAGTTGAGTAGTTAGAATTTATGTATGGCATAAGTTCGTCAGAAACAAATTTCAAAAACTCGTCAGTTTGCCCCGCTTCAGGCCATTTATTTTTTACAAAGGTTTGAAACTCAGTCTTAGGCTCACCATCTACTTTAGGTAAGTAATCACGAACGCGGTTAGTTGTATCAATACCAACAAGCAAGGCATTAGGTATCTGCTCGTAATCAACAAGGGATTTAATAACACCAGACGCCGTATGAAAATGCTCAACACCATCAAGTAAATAAATAACATAAAGCGGCTGATCGTCTTTTACAGTGTCAGGTATGAAAATTTTAATGGGTCTGTCTTCGTTAAGTATTTTTGATTGCAGAATGACTTTTTTACCAACGGTTATGTCAGTTGTATTGGTTTTTGCGTGGCTTAAAAATGGTGTACTAAAAGTAAGTATTAATACAAGCGATAGTAAGAGCTTCATAAATATCCTTATTTAATAATGTATTGCTTAATAATTGCACGGCTTTAAGTTTGAGTAAATACTTATATTTTGAGGCAGGTGTTAGACTTAAGTAATTCAAAGCTGCGCTTTTTTATGCGCGCAAGCTTGGCGTATATGATAAATATTAAACTGCGAGTTTAGCTTTTCCTTTAGGCCTACGGCTTGCTAACGGGATGAGCGAAGCTCGTAATAATTGCCTTTAAACTCTTATCTATAAAAGCTTAAAAAACCTGCTTGCTTAATTATCCGTCTAAGCGTAAAATGCGCGCTCATTTCGGCTTTTAAACTATTAATTCCTTGCCTTAAACCGACCGGCCGAAACGGTAGAAGGCTCTATTAACCGTAAGGAATATCCATGCGTCATTACGAAATCGTATTCATGGTTCACCCTGATCAGAGTGAGCAAGTAACTGGTATGATCGAACGTTATACTGGTTCTATCACTGAAGCTGGTGGTACTATCCACCGTCTTGAAGACTGGGGCCGCCGTCAACTGGCTTACCCAATCAACAAGCTTCATAAAGCTCATTATGTTCTTATGAACGTTGAAGCACCTACTGAAGTAATCAGCGAGCTAGAAACTACTTTCCGCTACAACGATGCAGTGCTTCGTAACTTAGTTATGCGTACTAAAAATGCTGTAACTGAAGCGTCTCCTCTTGCAAGAGAAGAGAAGAAAGAAGCACCAGCTGCTTAATTGTTTTGAGTCCTAGCATGGCATGTAGTCAGCAGTTATTATAATGGTTAGCCCATATATGAATCAGCTGGTTATATCTGGGGTAGTTTGTAAAACTCCCAAGTTTAGCCAAAGCCCTGCTGGCATCCCGCATTGTATTTTTGTTGTAGAACATAAATCAATGCAAACCGAAGCAGACCTTAACCGTAATAGTTATGTGAGGCTTCAGGTAGTTGCCAGTGGAAAGCAAATGCAACAACAGACTCAACATTTGCACGTTGGGCAGGCATTGCAAGTGAGTGGTTTTTTAAATCGCCACGAAGGTCGTAACGGCCTTAGCCAATTGGTTTTGCATGCTCAGCATATAGAAAGAATTATTTGAGGAATTAATCTCATGGCACGTTATTTCAGACGTCGTAAGTTCTGCCGCTTTAAAGCGGAAGGCGTACAACAAATCGATTACAAAGATCTAGCTACTCTTAGAAACTATGTTACAGAAAGTGGCAAAATCGTACCTAGCCGTATCACAGGTACTAGCGCTAAATATCAGCGCCAGCTAGCAACTGCTATTAAGCGTGCTCGCTACTTAGCCCTTCTTCCATACACTGACTTACATAAGTAAGCAGCGGATTAACAGTTTTTAAAAGGTGTAGAAACATGCAAGTTATTCTACTAGATAAGATCGCTAACCTAGGTAGCCTAGGTGAACAGGTTGTAGTTAAATCTGGTTTCGCACGTAACTTCCTTTTCCCGCAAGGTAAGGCAGTTCCTGCGACTAAAGCTAACATTGAAACGTTTGACGCTCGTCGTGCAGAACTTGAAGCGAAAATCGCTGAACAGTTAGTTGCTGCACAAGCACGCGCTGAAAAACTAGAAGCATTAGCAGAAGTTACATTAGTATCTAAAGCTGGTGACGAAGGTAAGTTATTCGGTTCAATCGGTACTCGTGACATCGCTGACGCTATCTCAGCTGTTGGTGTTGAAGTTGCTAAGTCAGAAGTTCGTTTGCCTCTAGGTACTATCCGTGAGACTGGTGAATTTGACGTATCAATTTCAGTTCACTCAGACGTAACGGCTACTATCAAAGTAATCGTAATCGCTGAAGCTTAATTTTTAATTAAGCTAAAAAAGCCGTGCTATTAGCACGGCTTTTTTGTGCCTATAATTTGGCTAACTTCATTAGTTGAGGGCACAATTTAATACAACCTCGCATAAGCCCCTTTTTATTCAATTATTTTTTCATTCCTTTTAAACCTTTTCGAACTGTCATTACGTCTAACTTATCAATACACTTAAATAGCAACTCAACAATAATAATTAAAAGGCGGCATCACGGATGTTACACGTTAAACCCGACCCAGCGCCTTTGTGCGAAGCTGCACTCATTGAGCGAGTTAAATCGGGTGATCAAGGCGCATACACAATGCTTTATGAGTTACATATAAAACGAGTATACGGTTTATGTTTACGCTTATTAGCAGACCAAGCACACGCCGAAGACGCCGCCCAAGAGGTATTTGTACAGGTATGGCATAAAATAGCATTGTTTGATGGGCGTTCGCAGTTTTCTACTTGGCTATATAGTGTTGCCAGTAATGTAGCGATAAGTTACCTGCGCAAGCAAAAAAACTGGTTACAAAAAGTAGTAAGTATTGAACACAGCGGTATGGATGAGCAATCAGCTAACGACTGCAAAGGCTTAAATGGCCTCGATAAGTTAATAGTAAGGCTTCCTGAGCGCGCACGTATGGTATTTGTATTATTTGCTATTGAAGGTTACAGGCACGAGGAAATCGCGGAGCAATTAGGTATGGCTGTTGGTTCAAGTAAGTCACAATATCATCGTGCTAGGCAGTTATTACAAGAGTGGTATGAAAATGAGTAAACCAAACTTTAACGACTACTTAAATAAGTCATTAAACACGCTTGATAAAGAAATTACGCCACAAAAAGATTTATGGGCGGGGATTGATCGAGCAATTGTTAATAATAAGCAGAACCCAAACAGCACTATTATTTGGCCAAAACTAACGGCAATAGCAGCGTGTACTGTGGCTGCTTTAATTGCTGTTAATATATTTGTTATAGCACCTGAACCACAGCCCGTAGTGGCTATAAGTGATTACTTTTCGGCTCAAAAAAATAGTTTGTTAGTTGAATACGAAAATAAAGAAGCATTAACCACTAACTGGCAAACGCAACTACAAGAACTTGAAGAAGCTGAGCAAGCAATAAAGCAAGCTCTTGAAAACGAACCACAAAACCAAGCGCTACTGACAATGTTAGCGCAAATATATCAACAACAACTTGATTTAATTAACAAGGTGCACGCGCCACGTTGGCAGCACATTTAGGAGTACGATATGAAAGCGATTTTATTAGGACTGAGCTTATTTCCACTGGCGGCATTTGCGGGTGAAAAAATAGATAAGCAAATAGACGTACCAAGTGGCGGCACTATTTTTATTGAAAACCAACGCGGTGATATACATATTACAGGCTGGGATAAAAACGAATTTAAAGTATCTGGCGAGCTTGATGATAAAGCACAGGGTTATGAGCTTAAAACAAGTGGTGATAAAACCCAGTTTATTGTAAAAATGCCCCGTAAATCAAATTGGGGCAATAGTGGTGACGGCTCAAACCTAACTATATTTATGCCTAAAAGCAGTAGTTTAGAGTTTGCTGGCGTTAATGTATCGGTGACTGCAAAGGAGCTTAAAAACGGCGCTGAAGTTGATGTGGTTAACGGCGAAATTACGGTAGATGATATTACTGGCAACATTAAGCTCACCACTGTAAATGGTGATGTGAACGCTGAGAACTTAAACGGGAATATTCAGTTTGAAACCGTAAATGGTGAAATTAACGATAGGCAATCAAGTGGTGAGCTGCGTTTTAGCGCTGTTAATGGTGATATTAAATCAACTTCAAGCGCTAATGATGTACGCCTTGAAAACGTAAATGGCGATATAGAATTTACGCTATCGGCTATTAAAAACCTACGTATTAATACGGTCAATGGCGAAGCAGAAGTACAGATTAACGAGCTTTTAAAAGGCGGTGATGTACGTTTTGAATCAGTAAGTGGTGATGCCGACTTTTATTTCCCACAAAGTGTATCAGCAAAGTTTGAAATTAAAGCCCATGCTAATGGTAAAATCATTAACAAAGTCAGTAGTGACAAAGTCAGTAAAGCTAAATATGGCCCAGCCAGTGATTTAGAGTTTAGTATCAATGGCGGTAATGCAAATGTTGAAATGGATACCATTAGTGGACGAATAGAGCTTCGTACCAAATAACACTCATTCCCCATCACGATTACAAAAAGCAGGAAAGATTTCCTGCTTTTCTATTTGCACAGCCCCTGCAAGTCGATAGAATAGAGCCATTCAATTTTACTACTGTGAAGTTATGGCCAAACCAGATAAGCAAGTCGATACTCTTAAAGTTCCTCCCCATTCAATAGAAGCTGAACAATCTGTTTTAGGTGGCTTAATGCTTGATAACCAAGCTTTTGACCGCGTAGCTGAGCTTGTTGTATCACAGGATTTTTATACCCGCACGCACAAGTTAATTTTTGAGGCGATGACGGCACTTGCTGAGATTGGCGATCCGATAGATTTAATCACTATTTCTGAAAGTTTAGAAAAAAATAATAAACTTGCAGGTATTGGGGGTTTTGCTTACTTAGCCGAAATTGCTAAAAATACGCCAAGTGCAGCCAACATTGATGCCTACGCAAACATTGTACGTGAGCGTGCTGTTGTACGTGAAATGATTGGCGTGGCAAATGAAATAGCCGAAGCGGGTTTTAATACCGAAGGGCGTACTAGTCACGACCTACTCGATTTTGCCGAAAGCAAAGTATTTAAAATTGCCGAGCAACGTACAAAAAGTACGGAAGGCCCGCAAAGTATTCATAACATACTCGAAAAAACCGTTGATAAAATAGAAGAGCTTTATCAATCGCCACAAGATGGTGTAACGGGTGTAAGTACAGGTTATGCCGATCTTGATAAAATGACGACGGGCCTGCAACCGTCTGACTTAATTATTGTTGCAGCGCGTCCTTCAATGGGTAAAACCACCTTTGCGATGAATCTTGCAGAACATGCCGCAATGACTCAAGACAAACCCGTGCTAATTTACTCGCTAGAGATGCCTTCAGAACAAATTATGATGAGGATGTTAGCGTCTCTTGGCCGTATTAACCAAACTAAGGTACGTACAGGTCAGTTAGATGATGACGATTGGGCGCGACTTTCATCAACAATGGGCTTGTTGATGGAAAAAGGCAAAATGTATGTTGATGATGCCTCGGGCTTAACACCTACCGATGTTCGCTCTCGTGCACGTCGTATTGCGCGTGACCACGGCGGCATTAGTATGATCATGGTCGATTACTTGCAGCTAATGCGCGTACCTAGCCTTGCTGATAACCGAACGCTTGAAATTGCTGAAATTTCGCGTTCACTTAAATCACTAGCAAAAGAGCTAAAATGTCCGGTTGTTGCGCTTTCGCAGCTAAACCGTACGCTAGAGCAACGTGCCGATAAACGCCCAATTAACTCAGATTTACGTGAGTCAGGGTCGATAGAGCAGGATGCCGATTTAATCATGTTTATTTACCGTGACGAAGTTTACAACGAAGACAGTACTGATAAAGGTATTGCTGAGATTATCATAGGTAAACAACGTAACGGCCCAATTGGTAAAGTGCGTTTAACATTCCAAGGTCAATTTTCTCGCTTTGATAATTACGCGGGACCAGCGGTAGATGACGATTACTAATGCGCTTAGCGACTGCTGAAATTAACTTAACGGCACTTGCGCATAATTTAGCGCAAGTTAAGGGCTTTGCACCTAACAGCAAAGTGATGGCGGTGCTAAAAGCAAATGCTTACGGGCATGGATTGGTAACGATTGCGCAGCATTTAAATAATGCTGACGCATTTGCTGTGGCACGTATAGATGAAGGGCTTGCCCTTCGAGCTGGGGGCTTAACAAAACCAATTGTTTTACTAGAAGGCTTTTTTAACAAAGCCGACTTACCGATTCTGCTCGCCAACAATTTTCAAACTATTATTCACGATGAGTACCAATTAGCGGCGCTTGAAAAAGCAAAGCTAGATGCACCAATAACATGCTGGTTAAAAGTAAATACAGGTATGCATCGATTAGGTATTGCGCCAGAGCAGTTTGAAGCCTTTTATAGCCGCTTGCAAAAAACACCTAACGCTAAAAATACCGTTAATTTAATGACCCACTTTTCGTGTGCTGATGACGTTGATAATGCTAAAACGGTTCAGCAAATTACGTTGTTTGATAATTTAGTGAATGGTATTGACCAAGCGCATTGTTTATCAAATTCGGCTGGTATTATTGCCTGGCCGAGCGGTCATGGCGATTGGGTGCGTCCTGGGCTTATGTTATATGGTGTATCGCCAATGGCAAATAGTATTGGGCAGCAACACAAATTAAAACCAGTTATGCGCTTAACTACGCGCGTAATTGCAGTGCGAGATGTGCCTGCTAATGAGGCTGTTGGGTATGGTGGTCGTTGGAAAAGCGATAAACCAACCAAGTTAGCTGTTGTAGCTATGGGTTATGGCGATGGTTATCCTCGGCATGCTAAAGAGGGGACACCGGTAATAATTGGTGAGCAGCGTTATGGTATTGTAGGTAGCGTAGCTATGGACATGATCAGCGTTGATATAGGCGCTAATGAGCATAATATTAAAGTTGGCGACAGAGTCACTATGTGGGGCCCTGAGCTACCAGTTGAAGAAATAGCACTGTGCGCTGATACTATTCCTTACGAGCTATTATGTAATATTACACCACGCGTAAGTTATGAGTATCAGCCATAGTTAGTTTTTAGCGTATACCAATTGGGTATAATTACTCTTTTATAAAGTAAATGTCGCTAAAGCCCATACGGGCAAATTCTTGGTCGCGAAAGTTACGAACAGAAGCAGACCCTTTTGAGGTCATTTCTATTTGGCGTACCATATTTAAGTAATTTGTTAAATCAATACCCTCGGCAGCAGCAATAGCTTGATACATGTCGTGGTATTTATCTTTTGCGAAGTTAATTTCGCGCGGTTGGTTTTTAAATGTATACGTTATTCTGCGTGCCATAATAAGCTCAGTTAAATTGAGTGTTAGTATAATTTTACACTGTATTGAACTGGCATTGAATGATTTGTTTAAATCAAATAATTAAAAAGTAGAGTTTAAAATGAAATTATCAGTAGAGATCAGTAAATATCCACTTCACCAAGATTACATTCCGTTTATTAAAGGCTTTATTGACCGCTTAAACGAATACGAAAATTTAAAAGTGATTACTAATACGCTATCAACGCAAATTTTTGGTGATTATGATTTAGTAATGCAGGTGTTAAATACCGAAATTAAGCGCTCATATGAAGAATTTGGTAAAGCTATTTTTGTATGTAAGTTTCTCTCTGGCGACTTATCGCCTGAATAATCTATAATACCAATCTGCATAAATCTTTGATCAATTTAACGAATTAAATTGCACTATAACGTCGTTAAAAATTTTTTATTTAGAACAACTAGATACAAAAATTTTTGCCTAGTTTTAGCGTGATTTTCTTAACGTTAAATAGACCCCGTATATAAGCAGATTGGTATAACAAATGGCGCAACTAAACGGTGATTGCATAATATGGACTTTTTAACACAAACCTTAAGCGGTTTTACAGCAATGTCGCATTGGGAATACATTGCGGTAGGATTGTCGATGGCGTACTTATTATTGGCAATAAAGGAAAGCTTATGGTGTTGGCCGGCGGCATTTTTTAGCACGCTCATTTATACAATTATGTACTGGAATGGCGCATTGCTCATGGAGTCGTTACTTAATTTTTATTATATGTATATGGCTGTGTTTGGATGGGTTGTATGGAGAAAAGGCAAAGCTGAAAATTTAAATATTACATCGTGGTCGATAAACCGTCATGCTGTTTTAATTAGTTTAACAACCGTAGCTGCAATTACAATTGGTTACGTTATGCAAAACTATACGCATGCCGATTTTGCTTACCTTGATAGTTTTACAACGTGTTTTGCCGTAGTAACTACTTACTTAGTTGCTAAAAAAGTCCTCGAAAACTGGCTGTACTGGATTGTAATAGATGCAGCTTCCATGTATTTATATTATGAAAAAGGCTATTACCCAACGCTTGCGCTCTTTATATTTTATACCATTATGGCCGCGTGGGGCTTTAAAACTTGGTACGAAGAGTACGAACAAAGCCAAGCTAAGCCGCTAGCTCAGCTTTAATTAATGATTGAGCATAATCAGCTAGTAAAAATGTGTAGGGCGTTTATAGAGCCTACTAGCGTTACTTCAAGCGAGCGACTACTAAATGGTTTTAGTAACGATAATTTTTTAATACGTACCAAACAACAAGGGTATTTATTAAAGTGTTATAAAAGCCATTGGCCAGCCATAGGACTTGAAGCACAGCGTTTTTTAAGTGAGCTTAATATATGTCCTGCGCCTGTTTGGCTCGATAAAAAGAATAGCCGTGCGGTATTTAATTATATTGAAGGTAATACAGCGCAATCGGATATAACGCTTAGCTTTATTAATAAACTTGCTCAAGTGCACAATTACAAAGTGTCTACTGCGCCAATGAATATAGCTAAAGAGCTGCATTTTTATCAAAGCACCGGCGTATATACGCAATATAAACCTCAAATAGAGCAGGCACTCAAAGTAGTTGCAGCCATGCAATTTGATGAAGGCTTTTGTCATAATGACTTGGTAAAAGATAACATTATTGTAAATGCTTCGGGCATGTATTTAATTGATTTTGAGTACGCGCAAACTAACGATGTATATTTTGATTTGGCAGCCCTTGCAGTGAGCTTTAATCTTAATGAGAGCAGTGACAGTACATTGTTAAACAACTATAAAAATAGCGTTGATAAAACAAGCACGTTTTACCCATCAATAGATAAGCTAAATTACTATAAACTGTTTTTTTTGGTGTTATGTATTGCTTGGTATGAGGAGCGCAACATAACTAGTAAATCTATAATGTTACGTGCGCAGCTAAATAAACTTGTTACTAATACTTTTTTATAAAAGTTACAAACCACCAAAGCGTTCAGCGAGCTCTTTGTACTTTGTTACTTCGGCCGCATCAAATTGTGGTTCGCCATTCTCGTCTTCAGATTTAGCAATTAATAAACTTTCTCTAGAGAGACGTTTTACACGCTCTACTTTTACACCTAAAAATTCAGCGACTTGCTCAGTAGACATTAAACTCATTATTATTTCCTCGTATTAAACTAATCCTCACAGCGACAATCATAATTTTAATGTTACTAAACCGTTACTGTTTCTTATCTAATAAGAATAAATAGCGTGTTTTTAAGCCTTTGTGAAGTGTTTTATTTAAAAGAGTTTAATTAATAAGCATATAAGCTGATCTTACTGGTATTTATTTAAAGATCTCTTTATCATTGCGGGTGCTAAAGCACTGATATCGCGAGTTGGTGCGGCGGCAACAAATGTGCTCTCGTGGTGAAATGGATATCACGTGGCCCTCCGGAGGCTGAGTTGTAGGTTCGATCCCTACCGAGAGCGCCATTTGCTTTTATATGTATTAATTATCCTCTCTATATTACCTAGCTTCTTATTAATTACTCTTGTATTTAAAAATGCATTTACTGCAAAAACTTTGAAAGTTAATTTTAAAAACAGCTTTCTAGTTATTTATACAATGCAAAATTAGCATCCAAAAATCATGTTGTAATTATTTGCATATAAGTTTTAGTGATAAATGAGGAAGACCGATTTAATGTTAAATAGTCAATTAGAGATACTAGCTCAAGGACACGCTTATCTTGAAGGTGTAACTAAAGAGGACTATTCCCAAGTCATCACTCCTAACTTTATTAGCTCGGCTGGAGCTCATATGCGACATATTATCGATCATTATCAATCTTTAATGACCGGCTTTAGCACGCAAAAAGTAGATTATGATTGCCGCTTAAGAGGAGGAGATATTGAAAACTCTCCAACTGCTGCAATAAAAAAAATTGCCGAAATAACAACGTGGATTGAACAGCTAAGTCCAGATGATTTTAATAAACCGTTATCACTTTCAAGCGAAGTTTCAATTAAATGCAAAAATGTACAAACAGTAACCACATCACTTGCGCGAGAGCTTATTTTTGTAGGCAGTCACGCTGTGCACCATTACGCGATGATTTCACAAATTTCTTTTGCTCAAAAGTCGCAGCTCGATCAAAGCTTTGGTTTAGCACCAAGTACAGCTACTTTTTTAAGAGAAAATAGCCAGCCAGCACAACCAAAATCGATGCAAAATTAAAATGTGCACGTTAAGCTACTTTTTAACTGATGATGGCTACGAGCTATTTTTTAATCGCGATGAGCAAAAAACACGAGAAACGGCAATCGCTCCAAGTAAGCACCAGGGCAATGCAATTTTCCCCATTGATCCGCAAGGAGGAGGTACTTGGCTTGGGGTATCGCATTTTGGGCAAACACTCGCATTATTAAACGATTACCAAAGTATATTTGATATAACTGCGGTAAAGCATAGTAGAGGTTTGTTAATCCCTCATTTACTGAGCAATAAAGCCCCTGCATTGTACCAATTACAAAACATGGATTTATCGGGCTACGCGCCTTTTAAGTTATGTATTTTTCCGGATGGACTATCGATAAATAACAATAACGTGGTTTTTGTTAGGTGGGATGCAAAGCAGTTGATCCACTGCCAAGTTGAACCACTTGCTACGTCATCAGGTGTTGAGCTTGAAACGGTGACACAAAAACGTAAACAACAATTTAAGCAACTTATTGATTTAAGACATCCTGAAAGTGAGCAGTTTTTAGCGTTTCATTACAGTAAAGCCGAACAAGGGCAATATGGCGTAAATATGCTAAGGGAAGATGCAATGACGGTCAGTATTAGCCATATTAAAGTTGGTAACACTATACGTTTTAATTATTTTGATAAGCAGTCTCAGCTCATTAGTAGCATTGGTTGTTTAAAAGTGGCTGCTGCTTAACTAAATATTTTTATAGCTGTTACATAACTAAAAAAGTCGACGCAATTAATAGCGTCGACTTTTTTTGCTCAATTTTTACCTGCTATATTAATACAGCAGGTAAAAATTATGAGTGATTTATATAATCATCCTTTTTATCACCAAGGTAGAGCTTAAGTAGCTTTTCAGGCGCACTTGGTAGGTGCACACTTAAAAGTAATCCTGGCGTGTGATTAAAGTTGCTATCAATGCCCATGTAATGAAATTGAGCGCCTAGCTTATGGTATTGCTTTAATAAAATCGGTATGTCTTTTTTATCTTCTTCTATTCCCATAACCAATGCTGATACATGGCCTATGTTTAACGTGTGGTCATTAATAAAGTCTTCAAACTCTGGGTGGAGCTTATTATTAAAAGGCGTATTGGCGCTAACACCTTGTTTATTATTAACCATTGCATGGTCAATAATTGCAACAGAACGAGGGTCATAAAGTTTACTTAATGAAACAGTGCCATATAAAGTCCTATAGCGTGGATTTTGCGCCATAAACGCACCAATCCCTTTAAATAGCAGCAATAAACCATGGTAACTGCCCTGATGCTTTTGAACTATAAACGATCGACCCATTTCTAAGCACGGCTGTTGCTGATTAATAAAAGAAGGTTCGAAGTTAAACATTTGCGATAAATAAAGAGCGCTCACGTCGCTATTTTTTTGTAATAAATCGGTTTGTCCAATTCTATAAGCACCAATAATTTCTTCATTTTTATGATCAAAAATAAACAAATGCATGTAAGTCGCATCAAACTTATCTGTGTCGCATGGCTCGCCACTTCCTTCGTTTAATGTGCGAAAAGTTATTTCTCTGAGGCGTGTTATTTCAGTAACGCAATTAGGTATTTGCTCTTGGTAGCCGTAATAAACTGAGTAACCTTTAAAGTCGACTAAATGCTGCTCGCTTGGCAAGTTTGCAAGCTCATTTTTCATTTTTGTTTTATCAACTTCCTGCATAATGGCTTTGAGCTGTGTTGATTGGTTATCCTCTTGCCAAGGCGTTACAAAGCGCTCATCGTTTAAGTAACACTGCAAGCGTGTAAGTGCGTTTATGTCGTCAGTTTTTTCAAACTTATTTAATAATTTGGGTGTAAGTAAATTACCAGCGCTTAAGCTAATAGAGCTTTTTTGAATTTTAAGTAATTCGCGTATTAGCATTAATAATCTAAATCGGTAGTAAACACGCCCCAAGTTATAAAAGGTTGAGCTATTCTGACCGCTAATAAATACAGGCAATAAAGGAGCTTGTGTTTTTAAAGCTAGTTGAGCGGCTAAGCGATTCCATTGCCCGTCAGTTACACGTTGTTTTTCTGATTGAAAAAATGACACTCTTCCTGCAGGAAAAACCACAAGTAAGCCATCATTTTTAACATGACTAAAACACTGTTTTATTGCGCTGGTATTAATGGCTGCTTTTGGTTTTAGTGGGTTAGCAAAAATAAAATAGTCTTTAATTTCTTTAAATATTTTTAAACCCACGTTAGCCATTACTTTTGTATCGCTACGATAATGGGTGAGTAAATTTGCAATAATTACGCCCTCAATCATGCCATAAGGATGATTACATACCACTATGCAAGGGCCATGCTTTGGTATTTTGTTAATAACACCTTGTGCACCAAGCACATTAATACCTAATACATTTAACAGCTTTTCACTAAACTCTTGTTTATCTAAACCCGATAAATTATTAGAGAGGTATATATCACGCAGCTTATTGATGCCCAATAGGCTATCGAGCAGCGGAGCGGCTATTTTTAGTATATGACTCAAAGGAGAAACGGTGCTTATTGCCGCTACACTTAAGTTTGATACGGGGTGGTTTAATTTTGTCATATACGTTGATGCTCTTAAATTTTTATAGCTGTTGTGTATATTTAGACCGAGGAAAAACCACATTATGTTCAAATTAGGTTAATTAAGTTTGTTTAAAAGCGTAAAAATAATACCCAAATAGCCTTTTAAGTACTAAGTGGCTGTAGGTTATTAAGAAAATAGAAGAGGGTTTTAATTATCCATAAAATAAGGTTACCCACTACAGCTAATAAGAGTGATACAGCAAGTAATCCTTTGTAGTTATATATCACTACTTACAACTCAAAAACTAGACTTTTAAGCTTAATTAATGCTATTTAAGGTACATCTACTTTAAATGTAAAAAATCTCACCTTTATGCTAATTACTTTGCCTGTGTCTGAGCTCACCCCTGGTATGTACGTTGATAGTGTTACTAAGCAACACGAGGGGATCAATAGCATAAAAATTAAGACCAGTGGCTTGGTGCGCGACAAATCTATTATTAAGCGTTTAGTGTCTGAAGGGGTGCTCGAGCTGCTTATAGATTTTACTAAAGGTGATGCGCCAGTTCCTGCTAAATATAAGCCCCAAAGCGCACCTAAAACATCTAATAGCCAAAAAAAAGTAGAAAAAACCCCTATAGCTATTTCTATCGAACAGGAGTTTGCTAAAGCGACTGTAAATTACGATCAGCATGGCAGAAAGTTACAATCATTATATGGCGATTTAACATCTGGCCTGAGTGTTAATATAAAAGTGCTTGATGAAATTGCCAGCGAGATAGTCAGCTCAGTTTTTCGTAATGCTAACGCTATGACTATTCTTACTCGTATAAAAGACAAACATAGCTATAACTGGCGGCATATGATCAACTGCGCCATTTTTACTGCTGTATTTGCTAAATACTTAGGGTATGGAAAAGCTGTTGTACAAGAGCTTGCAATGGGGGCGTTACTTCATGACTTGGGCCAAGCTAAATTACCGCAGGGTATATTTTCCAAGCCAACTAAACTAAGTAATAACGAGCTAGCAGCAATTAAAAAGCATGTTGCCCAAGGTTTAGGTTTAGTTAAAGGTGAGAAGGGTATAACTCCCCTTATGCTCGATATGATAGTAAATCATCATGAGCGTTTAGATGGCTCTGGTTATCCGCGAGGCCTGCAGGCTGAAAAGTTAAGTCGCCCGGCGCGTATAATGGCAATTGTAGATGTGTACGATGCTATGACAGCCGATAGAATGCACCAAGAGGGTGATGAGCCTATTAATGCATTACGCTACTTATTAGCCAATAAGCACTTGTTTGATGGTGAGTTAGTTCAGCGCTTTATAAAGTGCTTGGGGGTCCATCCGGTAGGGACTATTGTAAAATTAACGAATGAACGTTTAGCCTTAGTGCTTGAGGGGAACGTATTAAATCCTATTAAACCTAAAATTAAGCTATTTTATAATGCTAAGCATAATCATCATGTTACACCTAAAGACATAGATTTAAGTGAGCACACCCAAGAGCTTAAAATACTAGCGAGTGTTAAGCCTCTTGATTATCAGATTAATTTGTCTCGCCTGCTAAAAGAGCATTTGTTGAACTAGTTTTACTGCATTGCCTTTTTTTAGTTTGTTTTGCAGAAATAAACGCACCCAAAAAACAACTCCCCATCAGTGTTAACCATAGCAAAGTACCTAACTCTACATGCAATGCAAAACAACAAAGCGCTAAAGAAATCAACGCATTTAACATTGCCCCTAACCAATAATGGTTTACGGGGTTATCGCATTGTCCTGCTTGAGTGCATGCGCAGTAGTTTGCTTTGTAAAAGCAAAATACACTCGCCCCACAAAATATTAGCCCTGTAATAATAAATAAAATGATCACAGTTTTACTTCCTTTGCGATTTTATAGTGAGTGTAATTTGCTATATATTTCAAGTCAATCTAAATGATAATTAATTACAATTAGAGCTTTAACTCTAATAACACATTTCTCATCCGATGAGTTTTAAATAGTTGTTAAAATGTCGTTAAATAACATGTTTTTTGCTGTTTTTTGACGCATTCATAGAGTTTTTTACAAAAAATTAAGGTAGTGTAGCAAAGTTTCAAATCCTAATAACAACACACATAGTACCCAGACAGTCAGTTTGGTTAAGGACTCAACAATGAAATTTTCTAAAACTCTTATTGCAGCTTCGCTTGCATTTGTTTCAGCTGATAGCTTTGCAGCTGCGTTTCAATTATCAGAGCAAAATGCATCGGGTTTAGGCCGTGCATACGCTGGTGAAGCTTCTATCGCAGACGATGCGTCTGTAGTTGCACGTAACCCAGCACTAATGACTTTATTTAAAGATAAACAACTAAGTGTTGCTGCTATTGGTGTAATTCCAGATGTAAGTATTGAAGGCGAAAGTACTAATAACGGTATTGACCCAAGTGCATTAGATGACGACAGCATTGCACCAAGTGCTGTAGTACCTGCTGTTTACTTTACTATGCCTTACAACGATAAAGTATCGATTGGTTTTGGCGCATTTTCTAACTTTGGTTTATCTACAGAGTTTAACGACGAATACGTTGCTGGCCAAATTGCTGGCGAAACAGAAATCTTTACTGTTAACCTTAATGCAAGCGTTGCTTATAAAGTAACTGAGCAATTCAGCTTTGGTATTGGTTTAAACGCTATTTATGCTGATGCAACTGTTATTCGTAAAGTGGGTGCTAATGCAAGCGGTATTGATTTTGGTGCTGATGCTGTAAACCTTCAAGGTGATGATACTGGTTTTGGTTTAAACGTTGGTTTAATGTACCAGCTAGATGATAACAGCCGTTTTGGTTTTAACTATCGTAGCGAAACAGACATCACATTTGATGGTGACTTCTCAAACGATCTACCAGCAGCTATTGGTGGTACAGGCGGCGCTAAGCTACCAGGAGCTGTTGATCTAACACTACCAGCTATTGCTGAGTTTTCTGGCTCACATCAGTTAGATGATAAGTTAGGCCTACATTACAGTGTATTATGGACAGGTTGGAGCAGCTTTGAATCACTAGAAGCACAAGTAACGTTACCAACTGGTGATAAGTTTGTTGCGTTTGAAAAGCAAGAGCAGTTTGATGACTCTTTCAGATACTCTGTAGGTGCTGATTACCAATACAACGAAGATTTACTACTTCGTGCCGGTGTTGCATTTGATGAGTCTCCAGTATCACAAACGCACCTATCAATCTCTATTCCTGATACCGATCGCTTTTGGTTCTCGTTTGGCGGTAACTACACAATTGATCAAAACTCTAACGTTGATCTTGGTGTAAGTATCATCCGTGGTAAAACACAAACGTTCACAGAAGCTGATGACTCGGGCAGCCAGTGGGGCTTCGAATCTAAAGGCCACGCGGTATTACTTGGCGCTCAGTATAACTACAAGTTTTAATGTAGAAGTGTCTCGTGGTTAATCACAGGGCACAAAAAAGCCGCTCACTTTAATTAAAGTGAGCGGCTTTTTTAATGCCTATTAAATAGTGTTAATAGGCATTTTATGAAAGCTTATAAGCTTTCTATTTTAGTTTTTTGCTCAAGTAGCTTAGTTTTAGCATCGCTAAACTCAGCCAGTTTTGCATTTTCTTTAGCAAGTACCGCTTCAGGTGCGTTATTAACAAACTTTTCGTTAGCGAGTTTGTTTTGCACTTGTGCTAGGCCTTTTTCTGCTTTTTCGAGTTGCTTATTAATACGTGAAAGCTCGGCTTCTACATCAATTAAGCCCGCCATTGGGATCATGATCTCAAGGTTGCCAACATAAGACGTTGCACATGCAGGTGCGTCGTCTTTGTTTTCAAGCATTGTAAACTCTTCAATTTTTGCAAGTGATGCTAAAAATGATTTGTTTTCTTCAATACGGCGCACGTCGTCGCTTGATGCATTAGCAAGTAATACGCTAAGCGGTTTACTTGGGCTAATATCCATTTCACCACGAATGTTACGAATAGCTAAAATGAATTGTTTAACCCACTCTAAGTCGTCCATCGCTTTAGCATCAACGCTTGCTTCATTATATACAGGGAACGGCTGAACCATAATGCTGGTGTTTGTTGTTTCAAGGCCTGCAAGAGGTGCAACACGTTGCCAAATCGTTTCAGTGATGTACGGCATCATTGGGTGCATTAAACGCAGTAAGCTTTCAAGTACGGTAATAAGTGTATTACGTGTACCACGTTGCTGCGCTTCATTACCTTTAAATAATACCGGCTTAGTTAGCTCTAAGTACCAATCACAGAACTGGTTCCAAGTGAATTCGTAAAGCGTATTAGCAGCTAAGTCAAAGCGGTAGTTATCAAGGTGCTCAGTGTATGTTTTAACTGTTGACTCAAATTGACCTAAAATCCAGCGGTCAGCTAATGAAAGCTCTTTTTGTGCATCGTTTGCAAAACCACAGTCTTGCTCTTCTGTATTCATTAATACGTAACGGCTAGCGTTCCATAATTTATTACAGAAGTTACGGTAACCTTCAAGGCGGTTCATGTCCCAGTTAATATCACGACCGGTAGATGCCATTGCAGCAAGTGTAAAGCGAAGGGCGTCGGTGCCGTGTGCCTCAATACCGCCTGCAAACACTTTACGCGTATCTTTTTCAATTTTAGCGGCAAGTTTTGGCTGCATCATGTTACCAGTACGTTTTTGTACTAGGTCTTCAAGTTCAATGCCGTCAATCATGTCTAGTGGGTCAAGTACGTTACCTTTTGACTTAGACATTTTATCGCCATTGTCATCACGTATTAAGCCCGTTACATACACGGTTTTAAACGGAACTTGTGGTTTGCCATTTTCGTCTTTCACAAAGTGCAGCGTCATCATAATCATGCGCGCAACCCAGAAGAAAATAATATCAAAACCAGTTACCAGCACGTCAGACGGATGGAAGGTTTTTAAATCATCGGTATTTTCAGGCCAACCTTGTGTAGAGAAAGTCCAAAGTGCTGACGAGAACCACGTATCAAGTACGTCTTCGTCTTGGCTTAGTGTTACGTTATCTGCAATGTTGTTTTCACGGCGTACTTCGGCTTCGTCGCGACCAACAAATACATTGCCTTCACTGTCGTACCAAGCTGGAATGCGGTGACCCCACCAAAGCTGGCGTGAAATACACCAATCTTGTACGTCGTTCATCCACGAGAAGTACATGTTTTCGTATTGCTTAGGTACAAATTGAATGTCGCCGTTTTTAACAGCGTCTTTTGCAGGTTCAGCAAGTGGTGCAACACGTACATACCATTGGTCGGTAAGCAGTGGCTCAATTACCACACCAGAGCGATCGCCGTAAGGAACCGTTAAACCATGGTCTTCAATTTTTTCAAGTAAACCTAGTTCTTCAAATTCTGCCACAATTGCTTTACGAGCAGCAAAACGATCTAGGCCGTGCAAGCGCTCAGGTATTGGTGCATCAAACTCAAGCTCTTTACCGTCAAAGGTGTATGTTTCACCTTGGGTAAGAATAGCGGCGTCTTTATCGAAAATGTTGATCATAGGCATTTGATGACGCTTGCCCACTTCGTTATCGTTAAAGTCGTGCGCTGGGGTTATTTTTACACAGCCCGTGCCTTTATCTTTATCGGCGTGTTCGTCAGCAACAATTTTAATACGACGATTAACGATGGGTAATAAAATCTCTTTACCGATTAAATCTGTGTAGCGCTCATCATCAGGATTTACTGCAACACCCGAGTCACCCAACATGGTTTCAGGACGTGTTGTTGCTACTACTATGTAGTCTTTTCCGTCTTGTGTTGTAACGCCATCAGCTAATGGGTAACGTAAGTTCCACATGTGGCCTTGCTTGTCTTTGTTTTCAACTTCAAGATCAGAAATAGCCGTGTGTAATTTTGGATCCCAGTTTACTAGGCGCTTGCCTCGGTAAATTAGGTTTTCTTTATGGAGGCGTACAAACACTTCTTTAACAGCTTCAGATAAACCATCATCCATGGTAAAGCGTTCACGATCCCAATCAACCGATGCGCCAAGGCGACGAAGCTGCTTAGTGATAGTACCGCCAGATTCTTTTTTCCATTCCCAGATTTTATTAATAAAATCTTCGCGGCCTAAATCGTGGCGTGTTTTGCCTTCTTCGGCATGCAGTTTACGCTCAACCAACATTTGCGTTGCAATACCTGCGTGGTCAGTACCTACTTGCCATAATGTGTTGTTACCTTGCATACGTTTAAAACGCGTTAGGGTATCCATTATTGTATCTTGGAAGGCGTGGCCCATGTGTAAGCTACCAGTGACATTTGGCGGCGGGATCATAATTGAATATGGTACGCCTTGGCCAGATGGCTTAAAGTAGCCTTTTTGTTCCCAGTCTTGATATAGAGACTGTTCAATATCTTGCGGATTGTAGGTTTTATCCATTACACAGAACCTTAAATAAGTACTTAAATTAGTTGGTTAGTTTGCCTGATTGGCTAGCTATTAATATCTTGCGTGGTGAGATTGGCACCGAGTTGGCGTAGCTTTTTAAAACGCTCGCGGGCTGCTTGCTTAGCAGCTGGTTCTACGGGTACAAAATCAAAAACTTGGTTAAACCGACGAATGTAATCCGGTAACTGAGTAGCCAAGTTAATTAAAACTTTACGATTGCCAACAGGTGGCGTAATACCAATTTCTACAGGTGCGCCGCCTTTAGGGCCTTCACCTTGTAAATTATGTGGCACAAAACTATCTGGATCGAATGCCCAAATTATTTCATCAATGGCACAGGCTGCTTCGTTATCGTTAACACAAATAAACACACGCTGCCCATTTCGATACTGATCGGCTGCAATTTGAGCTGCCAATGCAAAATGATCGTCAGCCTTCGCTTTAGACTCATCTTGTTGCTTTAGAACGAAAAATTTAGCGTTCATGTTCATTGTATCGGGGTTTCCCATGACATTGAATGTATACCAAATTGATATACACAAATTAAGAGGCAGATTTTGCCATATAACGGGGTTTGCTTCAATTAATACACAAATAAATAAGGCGCCAAATGGCGCCTTATAAATAGCTAAATAGATTATTAATCGTGCGTAGCTTCGCTTACACCCGCTCGATTTAATAAATACTGAGTAAGCATAGGAACAGGACGGCCCGTTGCGCCTTTTTTAGCGCCACTGCGCCACGCTGTACCGGCAACATCTAAATGTGCCCAATTATACTTTTTAGTAAATTTAGATAAGAAACATGCCGCAGTAATAGTACCCGCAGAGCGTCCACCTAAGTTCGTAAAGTCAGCAAATGGGCTTTCTAGTTGATCTTGATAGTCATCCCATAACGGTAACTGCCATGCACGGTCGCCACTTTGCTCAGACGCTTTTAATAAATCGTGCGCAAGTGGGTTATGGTTTGATAGTAAACCAGTAGCATGCGCGCCAAGGGCTACAATACACGCGCCAGTTAGCGTTGCTACGTCAATAACCGTATCTGGATTAAAGCGTTCAACATATGTTAGTGCGTCACATAATACTAAGCGGCCTTCAGCGTCGGTGTTTAATACTTCAACTGTTTGCCCTGACATTGTTGTTAAAATATCACCTGGACGATACGCATTTGAGCCAGGCATGTTTTCACAACCCGCTAAAACACCAATAACGTTAATCGGCAATTGCATTTGTGCAAGTGCACGCATTGCGCCAATAACGCCTGCTGCTCCGCCCATGTCGTATTTCATTTCGTCCATGCCTTCGCCTGGTTTTAATGAAATACCGCCTGAATCAAACGTTAGGCCTTTACCAACAAGTACAATAGGGGCTTGGTCATCAGCGGCGCCTTTGTAGTTAATAATCGACATAATCGATTCGTTATCACTACCTCGGCCAACAGCTAGGTAAGAATTCATACCAAGTTCTGCCATTTGCTTTTCGTCAATAAGATCAACAGTGATGTTGTCAAAATCAGTTGCCAGCTCTTGTGCTTGTTCACCTAAGTACACAGGATTACAAATATTTGGTGGCATATTAGCTACGTCTTTACATAGCTTACTACCTGCTGCAATGGCTAAACCATGCTCAATAGCGCTTTCGCCAATAGTTAGTTCGCGTCGTGTTGGTACGTTAAACACCATTTTACGCAGTGGACGGCGAGGGTCTACTTTTTTACTTTTCAGTTGGTTGAACGTATATAAGCAGTCTTGCGTTGTCTCAACTGCCTGACGTACTTTCCAGTAGGTGTCGCGACCTTTAACGTGTTGCTCTGTTAAAAAGCAGACTGCTTCCATAGAGCCCGTTTCGTTTAAGGTATTAATAGTTTTAGAAATGATTTGTTTATATTGCTTATCATCAAGCTCACGCTCTTTACCACAACCAACAAGCAATATGCGCTCGCTTAATACATTAGGTACATGATGCAATAATAAAACTTGGCCTGGCTTACCTTCTAAATCGCCACGGCGAAGTAAATTAGAGATATAACCATCACTAATTTTATCGAGTTGTTCACCAATGGGGGATAACCTACGTGGCTCGTAAACGCCAACCACAATACATGCGCTGCGCTGTTTTTCTGGGCTACCACTTTTTACGTTAAATTCCATTGTTACTCCTGGTTTTGAGTCGTTTAAGTTACTAAGTTGGGGCTAAAAAAGTATTTTCTAGTCTTATCTACGTAACTTATGTAAGGATAATTCTTATTTTAGCTGATTTTGTTAGACTCTTACTGTGTAATTGAACTTTATATGCTTAAGGGCTACTAATGCAACATTATATCGTGCACTTAGGTAGGATAATTAATTTTGATGGCTTATAATAATAGCCTATTTGCCGGTATTAATTGGGTAAAATAGCTATTTAACTATTCAATTCTCACTATCGTAGTGAAATTCCATGTTTAACAGGGGCGAGCATTGCTAATTTTCCGTTATTTGACCGCTGAGGTTTTAAAATCGCAGGTCGCCGTATTTTTAACTTTGATGACAATATTTTTGTCACAAAAGTTAGTTGGTATTTTAGGTGATGCCTCTGAGGGCAGCATTCCTGCTAAATTAGTGCTATCGATGATTGCACTAAAACTTCCACAACTAGCCTCGCTAATACTTCCGCTGAGTATATTTTTAGGCATTATTTTAGCCTACAGCCGTATTTACGCCGATAGCGAAATGACCGTACTTAAAGCCTGTGGCGTAAGTGAATGGTATGTTGTGCGCGTAACACTTATATCAAGTGTAGGGCTTGCTATATTAGCCGCAGCACTGACTATGTATATTGCGCCGTGGGCAAGCGAGCAAGAGTATCAATTAAAAGAACAAGCCAAAGCCGATGCGGGGCTATCCGCACTCAGAGCTGGGCGGTTCCAAGAAACCGGTAACGAAAAAGCCGTGGTGTTTATTCATAATATTGAAAAGGGTGGCAAAGAGCTCAATAAGGTATTTGTTGCACAGTTACCCGATAGCGAAAAAGGCAACCTAGCGCGCTTAGTATATGCAGAGCAAGGTGTTGTGGTTGAAGCCGTAAATGGTGAGCAACAGCTCGTGCTAACAGACGGTAAACGCTACGAAACAGATGGCACAACGCCTGCACTTAACTTAACAGAATTTGATGGTTACAGCGTACAAATACGAGAACAAGAAATAGAGCACCAACGCCGTAAATTAGAGGCTGTGCCTACTAATCAATTACTCGCCATTAATACTCCTGAATCTATTGCTCAATGGCAGTGGCGACTCGCTATTCCATTATCAATTCCGTTACTTACCTTACTGGCAGTACCGCTAAGTGTGGTTAATCCTCGCCAAGGTAAATTTGCAAAACTAGTGCCTGCTATAAGCTTGTACTTAGGCTATTTTATTTTACTAAATGCCGCTAAATTTGCAGTTGAAGATGGCAAAATTCCGCCTTCAATTGGCTTGTGGTGGATTCATCTAAGTGCCTTGTTTATAGGTGGATTATTAATTATAAAAGGGCGGCCGTTGGGCGCTTGGCTTAAAGCCGTTGTAACTAAGCGGGAGTTAGGCTCATGATGAAAACGCTTGATTGGTATTTAGGCCGCAGTATTTTACAAACTACCGGCTTTGCATTGTTGGTACTTGTTGGTATTAGCACCTTAATTAAGTTTATCGACCAGCTAAAGTCGGTAGGGCGTGGCAGTTACGATTTAATGACCGCAATGCTTTACACGCTTTACACAATACCTGGCGATTTAGTGGTGTTTTTTCCGATGGCTGCGCTAATTGGTGGCTTAACGGGTTTGGGGGCACTTGCCTCAAACAGTGAGCTGGTAGTGATGCAAGCGGCTGGTATGTCGCGCTTACAAATAATTGGCTCTGTGATGAAAACGGCCATATTAATGGCTGTATGCATGATGGCACTTGGCGAATGGGGTGCACCTGAAGCGCAATTACACGCCAAAGAAATGCGTAACCAAGCAATACATGGCGGCGATGTATTTAACACACAAAAAGGTGTATGGGCTAAAGACGGCAGCAATTTTATTAATATTGAAGATGTTGACGAAAACGGCAGGCTCAATGGGGTACACATGTACCACTTTGACAAATCGTTAGAGCTTACCCAAATCACTAAAGCAAAAGATGCACTGAGCCGAAAAGATGGCTGGCTACTTCGTGACGTAAATAAGGTTATTATTACTAGCGAAAAAACCACAACAGAGCAATTACCTGAAGAGTTTTATTCTTCGCAATTGACCGCTGAAAAGTTAGGGGTCGTTTCGGTAAAACCAGAGTCACTTTCATTTACTGGGCTTTGGTCGTATTTAACTTACTTAGAGCAAAACGAACAAGACACCAGTACCTACGAGCTCGCTCTGTGGCGTAAGCTTATGCAGCCTGTATCTGTAGCGGTAATGCTGCTGGTGGCGCTCTCGTTTATATTTGGCCCACTGCGTACCGTTACTATGGGCGCACGTAT
The DNA here is from genome assembly GCF_014163655.1 of Pseudoalteromonas sp. SR45-1. Lineage (NCBI taxonomy): Bacteria > Pseudomonadati > Pseudomonadota > Gammaproteobacteria > Alteromonadales > Pseudoalteromonadaceae > Pseudoalteromonas > Pseudoalteromonas sp. SR45-1. Next base: position 125,057 of record NZ_JACJDR010000005.1, read on the forward strand.
TATTATGGGTGTTGTAACGGGGATCGTGTTTCACTTAACTAATGAAATATTTGGCCCTGTAGTTATGGTTTACCAAATACCTGCCATTATAGGGGCGGTATTACCTAGTATTATATTTATAGGCTTTGCGACATATTTGATGAATAAACGGGTATAGAGTACCTATTCAAAGTATGAAAAAGGGTGACCAGTGGTCACCCTTTTTGCTTTTTAATTACCAGTTTTGGAAAGCAGGTATTAATCAAGCTCACTATAAATACGTCTGTTTTCTTCTTTAGTAAGTGCAATAACTTCTGTTTTAGAGATGTAATCTTGCAGTGCTTTTTTGTTTTTAAAATCGACTAACACCACCAAATTACCTAGACCGAGTAAAGCGCTAACGCTGCGGATAATTGATTGCGGCCAGCTAATTAAATTACCTTCAAGAGTTTGTACTTTTAAACGCCATGCACGCATGCCAATGGTTTGCCCGCTTTTAGTCCAAAAGTAGCCAAAAAATACTAAGCTAACAATAATTAAAAGAGCGGTACGAATACCCGAAAGAAGATTTGAATTTTGAATAAATGCAGATACATCCTCTGCGCCATTTAAACTAATTACATCGAGAGAAATAAGCCCCTGTACTGCAAATAAATACAGCACTACAGTTAACATCGCAAACGCAATAATGGCTAACGTATCGTAGACCAACGACGCAAAACGGCGCCAAAAACCAGCACGTGGAAACTCACCCGACATAATTACACTCTCACTATTAATATGCGAGCTAGTTTAACAAAAAAGCTTACAAATACTAAGACATGTTAATGTTTAGAGAGAATTGATTTTATTGCTGTAAATTACTACCTACGGAGGGGAATGAAAAAGACCCTACTATTTACAGTAAGGCCTTTTAATTTATAGCGAGTTTAACCTAGCTTAATGGCAAGGTATTTTATGTCGTCACCACTTATTTGCGGTAAAAAATAAATATCGCCGTATTTAAAATACTGCTGTGAGTTAATTATTACGGCCTGTGCTGTCTGAGGCAATGAATCGTAAGTTTGGCCCAAGCTATAGTCATTCACATTACCCACTTTTACTGCCTGATTAAGGCGAGTTGATGGCTCATCAACAACCGTATAACCATCATTATCCGCAATGTAGTACACATTTTGATAAGTGTAGTAAGTCGTATTATGGTGTTTAAAATGCCTGTAATTTCTTGGTAGCGTATTTATACGCAGGCCTCTAGGTGGTTTAACAACATGGTAGCCTCTTTTAGCTTTACGGTAATAAAGGCCGTCGTTAAACGTAAACGAAATACCATTAAATCTGATTGATGCGCTATTGCGTGGTAAATGGTTTATAAATCGATTTTTTCTGTAAGTGACTGAATTGTGATGGCTTGTTAAGTAGTTATATTTTCGCTGGTTGTAGCGGTGTAGTTCACGCTTTTCCTGTTTGTACTTAGCAAGTTTACGTTTTTCTTGCTTACGGTCTTCTCGTTTTTCTTTTTTATGCTCAATACGCTGCTTTTTTTCATGGCGGCGTTCATCGCGTTTATATTCAACACGTTTGTCGTGATCGCGTTTAAAGCTTTTATCATTCTCTCGCTCGTTTTGTGCTCCAAGCGCAGAGCCTGATACTGCGCCAATGGCGAGCAGGGCAGGTAGTAAAAAAGTAAGTTTCATAGTATTGCCTCGTTTATGTTTTTACATAACTGGGTTCAATACTAGCGGCTCAAACTGAATGTTAACTGACATACAACAGCAAACGGAGTTATGCTTACAGCTTTTTACATTTTACTGACGGTTCTTGACATAATCTCTAGTTTTTGACGATTTTAGGAATATTTTAATATACCAAAATGATTAGTCGTGTCATAAAAAATGGCTATTAAATTAGTAATTAAGCCTTCCTTGGCTTTGCTGGTTAATTACTTTTGATAAAAAGGATAATCGCTATAACCTACTTCAGTACCGCCATACATAGTGGCTGCATCAGCTTCGTTAAACGTCCAATTATTTGCTATACGCTCTGGTAAATCAGGGTTAGCTATAAATGGGCGACCAAATGCAAATAAGTCACCGTAACCTTCACCTAAAATACGCACTGCTTTTTCTACTGTGTATTTACCTGCATAAATAATGCGCCCTGAAAATTCAGCTCGGACTGCTTTATAAAATTCTTGTGGTAAATCGGGAGCGTTATCCCAATCAGCTTCCGCAATCGATAAGTAAGCAATACCTGCTTGCTCAAGCACTTTAACGGCCTGGATATAAGTGTGATGAGGGTTTGATTCAACAAGCCCTAAATACACTCGTGTTTCATCTGTGCTTTCAAATAAAGGAGCAAAGCGAACACCTAAACGATCAGAGCCTACAACGTCACTTACCGCTTCAACTATCTCATTTAAAAAGCGCAGGCGATTACTAAGCGTTCCACCGTATTGATCGTCACGGTTATTAGTATGCTCAGAAATAAACTGATTAACTAAATACCCGTTAGCACAATGAAGCTCCACACCATCAAAGCCAGCTTCTAAAGCATTGCGTGCAGCTTGAGCGTACATGTTTACCAGTTCACCAACCTCAGTAGTACTTAATGCACGAGGCTCACTTGGGTCAGCCAATGCGCCTTCACCAGGTGCGGTTTCAATAAATACTTTTACATTGTCAGCAATAATATCTGAAGGACCAACCGGTTTACCTGAATTTGGTTGTAGTGTGGCGTGCGATACGCGCCCTACATGCCAAAGCTGAGCAAAAATAACACCGCCTTTAGCGTGTACTGCTTGTGTTACTTTTTTCCAGCCTTCAATTTGTGCTTGCGAGTGAATACCTGGGGTCCAAGCGTAACCTTGCCCACGAGGTTCTATTTGTGTGCCTTCGGTAACCATAAAACCAGCCGATGCACGCTGCGCATAATACTCAGCCATTAATTCATTAGGAATATTGCCAGGCTGAGTGCTGCGAGAGCGAGTAAGAGGAGGCATCACAATACGGTTTTTAAGTGTAAAAGGGCCAAGCTCAATTGATGAGAATAAAGGAGCGGTATTAACTAAATCTGATTTCATTTTAAATTCTCTTATAAAGCAAACAAAGGCTTAAATAGTGGTTAAGCAACATTGGCAGCATAGAGATTTAAAGATACAATTTGAAACAACACTTTTTTGTGCAGCATACAATTATGAATGGTATCAGTCGGCTCGATATAAAGCAGTTAAGAGTACTCAGTAGCTTATTAGAACTGCAAAATCTTTCACAAGTAGCCAAAAAAATGGGGTTAACGCAACAAGCTATTAGTGAGCAACTACGAAAGCTACGAGACTTATTTGACGATCGCTTGTTTATTCGCCAAGGCAATAACATGGTTGCTACTCCTAAAGCGCAAGGTCTCAAGGCACCTATTAATAATATTTTAAAGCAATTAGAGTTGTTACTAGAGCCCGAGCAGTTTATCCCGCAAACTTATAAAGGTGTGTTTACCATAAGCGCAACCGACTACGCCACGCAGGCCTTATTGCCGCAATTATTTAATATTACCCGCCGCGAAGCGCCAGGTTTAAAGCTGATTGTGCGCGACTTTGCATCAGATAACGTTAATCAACTTATAACGGCAGGCGAGCTTGATTTGCTGATAAGCTTTCCAGAATTTATACCCGACAACCTTTCTTATATCACCTTGTTTGAAGAACAACATTTGTGTATTACCGGTATAGGTAACACTACTTACACTGAACCTTTGAGTTTGGCGCAATTTGCAAAGCATCCACAGCTAGTGGTGTCGCCATCTCGTGCAAATTTGCGCGGATCGCACGATCAGTGGTTTGAAAGCCAAGGGTTAAAACGTAATATTGTAATGTCGGTACCAAGTTTTTCTGCGGTGCCCGACATTTTACATACAACCGATATGCTCGCGTTTTACCCATCAAGATTATTACCAAACAGCAAAGTTAAACAGCTAAAAATAGAAGCTCTGCCCCCTACATTTAAAGTAATAGCCGCATGGCATCCGCGTACTAATAACAGCCCTATTCATAAATGGTTGATAGAGCAATTACAAAACTTATAACGATATAAAACATCTAAAGTGACTACTTTTTACTGTTAAATTAGCAACCCAATATTTAGATTAAATCATTTAACCCCTCCTTAACCCTCGACCTAATAAGCTATGTGTAATGGTACTAATTAGGCATAGTTAAATGGTTTATTTTAAAAAGCACTCAACCGGTTTTTTACTTGCACTTAGTTGTACGCTTGCTGCATGTAGTAGTCAGCCAAGCTATCAAGGTAATAGTACTGAGCGGTCGCTAAAGCAACATACAAACTGGCAGTACACGCAAAGTAACGCACAGCACGTAAATTACATTACCGATTTGGTGAATATAGAAGGGCTTGATTCGCTTATTGAGCAAGCTGTTACTAATAATCCATCGTTTAATCAAGTGCATGTTGCATTAAAACTAGCTTATGCGCAGCGTGATGTAACCGCTGCAAGTCAGTGGTTTAGTGTAGATGCGGGATTTGACGCGCAGCGCAGTGAAACCGAAGGCACGCAATATAGCTCATCAGTAGGTATAAGTTGGGAAGCTGATATATGGCAAAAAATTGCTGACAATGTAGCCGCGCAAGATATGACTATTGCCAGTAACCAAGCTACTTATCAAGGTGCTAAAGACACATTAGTAGCGAGTGTTATTCGTACTTATTTAAATATTATTTTGCAGCAAAATTTGCTCGATATAGAGCAGCAACGTTTAGTTGTTTTACAAAATAATGAGCAAAGTATTGTAGAGCGCTACCAATATGGGTTAGGTGATTTAGAAGCGCTTGATACCGCCCGTACTAGCACGGCATCTACCCGCGCGACCATTGCCGATTACAAAGAACAAATAGCAAAAGCAAAGCGTGCTTTAATGCTAATTGTAGGCACTGATAAACTTCAAAACCTGCCAAGTACATTAACTCTACCAAGCGTTATTGAGCCATTAAGTACCTTACCAGAGCAAGATTTAGCGCGCCGACCTGACTTACAAAGTGCCTATTACAACATTCAGGCAAAGCATTACTTGGTTGATGTATCGTACAAAGAGCTACTACCGAGTATTTCGCTTTCGGCATCACTGAGTGATTTAGCAAGCACGCCAAGCCAAGCATTATTAACTAGCCCAGTGTGGAGTTTATTAGGCAGTTTAAGTGCCCCTTTATTTGAAGGTGGAGCACTGCGTGCGCAAGTTGATATTGCAAAATTAAATGCCGAGCAAGCGTTTTGGCAGTACCAAGATACGCTGCTAAGTGCGGTAAACGAAGTTGAAAATGCACTCGGGCAGGAGCAATCATTAACCGAGCAGCAACTGCAAATTAGCAATGCACTTGCTAGCGCTAAACGCAGCTTTAGTAACTATCAAAGTAAGTATCAACAAGGTTTGGTTGATATTTTAGATTTGCTAACAGTGCAACAAAAAGTATACGACCTGCAAGCCCAGCTTAGCCAAATAAACTACACCCTTTTAACTAACCGCATAGATTTAGGCCTCGCTTTGGGCCTTGGAGTATCGTCATGAAAATTTCGCCAACACCGGTTGTTGTAACGCTTGTTGCTATTGTTTGTATAGGGCTTGCTATTATGTATAACGGTCAAAAAATGGCTGAAAAAGCAAATAGTCCACAACCTGCCGCTATTAAAGCTATTGCCCCAAATATATCGGTAATTAATGCAGCTCCGAGCACTTATCAGGCTTATGTTAGCGGCCACGGTGAAGCTAAAGCGCATTGGTCACTTAGCTTAAAAGCACAAGTTAAAGGCGAAGTAACCAGTATGAGCGAGCAATTTTCGACCGGTAACTTAATAACTAAAGGGCAGGTGTTTGCACAAATTGATGACACCGAATACTTACAAGCTCTAGCTAGCGCAAAAGCAACATTGGCTGATGCAAAACTAGCACTGCAAGAAGAACAAGATTTAGGTAATCAAGCAAAACGTGAATGGGATCGCTCAGGCGTTACGCAAGCGCCAAGCTCGCCGCTTGTATTTAGAACGCTACAACTAGAAGCCGCGCAAGCTACGCTCGATAAAGCACAATATGCACTTAAAACCGCACAGCGTGATGTAAATAACACCCAGTTAAGTGCACCATTTGACGCTGTTATTTTATCGCGCGATATAGATTTAGGTACTTATGTGAGTATTGGCGATACGCTTGCCACGCTAAACAGCACTGACAAAGTAGAAATAACGGTGCCGCTTTCATTAAGTCAGTGGCAAAACCTAGCAAATAATAAATCAGGCGATGTTATTTTAACTGATGTAACCACTAATACTAAATGGAACGGTTATATTGCACGTTTTGAGCAACACCTTGATGACAGCTCGCGCCAACGCAGCGTAATTGTTGCCTTAGATAAACCGTTTGAGCAAACAACGCCGTTACTGCCTGGTACATTTTTAGCGGTAGAAATTGCCGGTAAGCAGTTAAGTAACGTAATAAAACTGCCTGCTTCGGCGGTATCTCAAGATGGCTTAATTTGGTACGTAAATGATCAAAATAGCTTAGTAAGCACACACGCTAATAAAGTATTTGAGCGTGGGGATTACGTATATATTACGCCAGTAGATGGTGCTAAAAATCTAAAAGTGGTGGCGCGCCCACTTGTTAGTTACTTAAACGACATGAAAGTAAATCCAATAGTTGAGGAGATACAATAATGAGCCCTCATCAACCACCTCAAATACCCAGTAATAATAACCCGCTGCACGGTATTATTAATTGGTTTGCAAATAACTCTGTTGCCGCTAACTTATTGTTAGTTAGTGTGATTGTAATGGGTATTATGTCGCTTACGACTTTACGTAAAGAGGCTTTTCCGAGTTTAGAGCCAGATACTATTTCGGTATCGGTGGTTTACGACAGTGGCGATGCATTGCAAGCCGAAGAAGGAATAGCGTTAAAAATAGAAGAAGCGCTCGAAACCGTATCGGGTATTAAACGTATTACCTCTACATCCGATGCTAGCGGTAGCCATGTAAGCATTGAAAAAAGTACTGATTACTCACTCGATGAGTTACTTGTTGACGTTAAAAACCAAGTTGACGCTATTAATAACTTTCCGGCAGATGCTGAGCAACCTGTTATTGATAAAGCCCGTAGGCAAGATCATGCATTAACGCTGCAACTTTTTGGGGATGCAGATCGCCATACATTACAAAACCTGGGTGAAAAACTTAAAGCCGATTTATTAGCGCAATCAGGCATTAGCGACGTAGAGCAATCGGGTGTGCTCGACCCGATGATGTCCATAGAAATCGACGAAGGTAAATTACAAGCGTATGGCTTAACTATTAGTGATGTAAGTGAGGTCATTAATAATGAGTCATCAAGCCCGCTTTCGACTAGTTTGCGCGATAGCAGTAAAATTATACGCTTAAAAGCCGCCGACCAAGCTTACTGGCAGCGCGACTTTGCCAATATTGTATTGTTAACAACCGCATCAGGCACACAAATTAAGTTAGGAGATGTAGCCACAGTTACCGACTCATTTGCCGAAGATAGCAACTCATTAAGCCGTTATAACCAACAAAATGCCGTAGGCGTTGAAATTTTAATGGGCGATAACAGCGATATAACTACCATTGTTAAGCAAGCTAATAGCGTAATAGATAAATGGCACGAAAGCGGTTTATTACCTCAAAACGTAGAGCTTGAAAGCTGGCACGACAAAAGCACCATGATCACCGAGCGTTTATCGCTACTTACTAAAAATGCCGTAACCGGTATTATTATGGTGTTTGTAATACTTGCCATATTTTTAAACGTACGCGTAGCGCTGTGGGTTGCTGGTGGCTTGCCGTTTGTATTTTTTGGTACGCTTTATTTTATGACCGATGGCTACACCGCACTAACCATAAACGAAATGACTACCTTTGGCTTTATTATGGCGCTGGGCATAGTGGTAGACGATGCCGTTGTTGTAGGCGAGAGTATTTACACCACACGTAAAAAGCATGGCGATACATTAAATAATACAGTTTTAGGTACCATGAAGGTTGCTGTGCCAACAATATTTGGGGTGTTAACCACGGTGGCTGCGTTTGTAGCGCTTTCGAATGTGTCAGGTAACTTAGGTAAAATTTACTCTCAATTTGCCACTGTAGTGACTATTTGTTTACTGCTTTCAGTTGTTGAATCAAAACTTATTTTACCCTCGCATTTAGCCCACATTAGTACTAAACGCCAAGTTAAAAAAGGCTTAGCAGGTCTGTGGTCAAAAATACAACATGGTGCTGATAGCGGCTTAAGCTGGTTTAGCAAAAACATTTACTGCAAGGTTATTGAATTTTCACTGCGCTTTAGATACGCCGTAGTGGCTGCGTTTATCGCCTTTTTTATATTAGTTATTGGCATGCCGATGACAGGCACAGTTAAAGTTGGTTTTTTCCCAAGTATTGCAGGCGATACCGTAACAGCCGATTTGGTTATGCAAAACGACGCCGCTTATGGGCAAACAAACACAAACTTACTAACGCTTGAGCAAAGTGCATTACAAGCTGAGCAAAACTTAATGACTAAGTTGAACTCTGACAAAAGCGAAATAACCAGCCTACAAGTCATTAGTAGCAGCGACACCAGCGGTGAAGTAAGCGTTGAGCTATTAAACGAAGGCGCTTTTACAGCAAGCGAATTTGCTCAAGAGTGGCAGCGCGTAGCAGGTAGCCTTGAGGGCAGTAAAAAATTACAAATATTAGCCACGCGTAAAATGGTTGATAACTTTAAAGTTGAGCTTAAAGCGTGGGACGACGAAACCGTAATGGCGGCGGGCGCACTATTTAAGGAGCGCTTACAAAATACCGCAGGCGTTAACGGAATAGACGACAACTTAAACCCAGGTCAGCCACAACTTAAATTTACCCTAAATGCACAAGGGCGCGCGCTTGGCATGGATACAGCTAGTTTATCAAAGCAAGTACTGCAAGCCTTTGGTGGTGCAGTTGTACAGCGCTACCAACGTAATAAAGACGAAGTTAAAGTACGTGTACGCTACCCAGAAGATGCTCGTAAAACACCTGCCGATATAATGCAGTCGCGTATTCGCCTGCCTGATGGCACCGTTGTCCCTTTAGTTAACGTAGCCACAGTAAGCAGTGAATATCAGCAAGATGAAATAACCCGCATTGATGGACTTCGTGCAATTTATTTAAGCGCCCAAGTAGATAAAAACGTGATTGCTCCAAACGAGTTAGTTTCTAACTTAAAGCGCGACTTAATTCCAGAGTTAACACAGCAATTTCCTAACTTAAGTGTGTATTTTGCAGGAGAGGCAGAGCAACAAAGCGAAACCACCAGCTCAATGAGCACTATGTTTGTAGCCGCTTTATTAGTTATTTACGTGTTGCTGGCTATTCCGCTTAAATCGTACATTCAACCTATGTTGATTATGGTAGCAATTCCGTTTGGCATTGTGGGCGCTATTTTAGGACATTGGTGGAACGACTTAACCATTAGTATATTGTCATTAAATGGTATTTTGGCGCTCAGTGGGGTAGTTGTAAACGACAGCTTATTACTTGTTTCACGCTTTAACGAACTAGTAAAAGAAGAGAGCATGAGCACGCACGATGCCATAGTTGAGTCGTGTACGAGCCGATTACGTGCGGTATTACTTACCTCAATTACGACGTACGCAGGCTTAGTGCCGCTACTTAGCGAAACCTCAATGCAGGCACAGTTTTTAATTCCTGCTGCGGCATCACTTGGCTACGGTATTTTGTTTGCCACGGTTATTACCTTAATACTTATACCGGCATTATTGATGATTCAAACCGATGCTAAACGCGGTATTGATGCTGTGCTAATATCGCTAGGTGCTAAAAATAAAACGCAGGAAGTAGCCTCTTAATGATAAACGTACTACTGGTTGAAGACGACATAGATTTGGCAACCACCATTGTTGATTATCTCGAAATTGAGTCAATAGAGTGTGACCATGCAAGCAATGGCGTAATGGGTTTAAATTTAATAGAACGTAATCAATATCAAATGATTATATTAGATGTAAACATGCCCAAAATGGACGGTTTAACCATGTGTAAATCATTGCGTGAGCAAGGCATTGATATACCTGTATTAATGCTGACAGCGCGCGATAGCCTCGACAATAAGCTTGAGGGGTTTGCAGCCGGTAGTGACGACTATTTAGTAAAACCATTTGCGATGAAAGAGCTAGTAGCGCGGGTTCAAGTATTAGCAAAGCGTAAAAGTGGAGAGGTTAAGCGACTTACCTTTGCTAATTTAACACTTAATTTAACCGCGCATACAGCAACAGTGGCTGCGCACAGTTTAAAGTTATCACCCATTACTTTTAAGTTATTAGAAGTGCTTGTACGAGAGCAGCAAAAACCGGTAACCCGACAGGTAATTATGCAAGCAATATGGGGAGACGATCAGCCAGACAGCAATAGCTTAAAAGTGCATATTCATCATTTGCGTAAACAGCTAGAGCAAGCGCATTGCCAAGCCGTACTAGAAACAATACCCAGTGTAGGGTTTGCGCTAAAATTAAAAAATGGGACACAAGCATGAAAATTAGACCCAGCCTGAGGTTGTATTTTTTTGCCACCATGGTGCTTTTAAGTTCATTAATGGCAATTGGTTTTTCGTTTTTAAGTGTTAATTATTTTATTGATGGCTTAGACCGAGGGTTAAATGGCGTAATGCATGCGCTTTCGCAATCTACTGAGGTTAAAAACGGTGAACCTGCAGAAATGATTGGCTTTAAAATAGCGAGTCGCTGGGAAGACATGCCAAGCGAAATTCAGCAACGCTTTACAAAGCCTACAGAGATTGGCGTATTGCAAAAAAGCAAAGTAAAACCATCGTTTTTTTCAATGCCGGAAGACCTCTATTTTGTAGCGTATTTTCAAAACCCTGCAGGGGAGCCCCGTTACGTATCACGTATTATGCTTGAAAAAGAGCGCCTTAAAAAACAAAGCTCACCCGATAAACCTATAAAAAAGTTGGCATGGATAGCGTTAACAGGAGTTACGGCAATTGCTTTATTTACCTTCTTTTTGTTTATGGTAATGAAAAAAATAGCTAAGCCAGTAGAGTCACTACGCGGTTGGGCTAAGTCGTTAAATCAAAAGAATTTACAAAACACGCCGCCCGACTTTACCTATAACGAACTAAATACCTTGGCAACGTTAATACGCAGTAGCTTGCTTTCTGCTCACGACAGCCTTGAGCGAGAACAGCGCTTTTTAAGTTATGCGAGCCACGAGTTACGTACACCAATTTCGGTTATTCGTAGCAACGTTGAATTACTTAACCGCTTAAGCGAAAAAGCACCTTTAAGCGATAAACAACACCTTACACTGCAGCGAATAGAGCGCGCCGGTTTAACCATGAGCGATTTAACCGAGACGTTATTGTGGCTTAGCAGAAATGACGACCAGCAAAGTGCACCAGAGCCCGTAAACCTAGCCGAAAAAATAACGACCTTGGGTAACGAACTCGATTATTTACTCAATTCAAAACAAGTTGATGTACTTATAAATACCGATAACCAAAATACGACTATTAATACCGAAGCTACCGCATGTCACATTGTACTTACTAACTTAATACGTAATGCGTATCAGCATACACAACAAGGGCAAGTGCGAATTACTCAGCAGGGTAGCCGTGTAATTATAGTAAATAGCAGCGCACAAACAGATACGCCACACAGTGCTAATAACACAAACAAGCCCGCTAATATTGGCTACGGTTTAGGATTAGAGTTAAGCGAAAAAATAATAAAACGACACGGTTGGGTATACGAAGTAAACGACATGCCTGGGCGTTATGAAGTGGTGGTCGATTTTAGTTAATACGCTTTTTTTAATACTTAACCTGAACTCTGGTTAAGAGATTTACTAACATATTAAATCATAGTGATATTTAAATTTATTTTATCTAGCCAGAAATTTTCAGTGAAAACAAGGCGAAATTACGCGTCAATAGCTGGTCTATTGTAAGTAAATTCAACGCAGTTAGCGCTGAAAATAGCTGCTTGAGATAGATTTATTATCCAGAGTTTAGGTTACTTAGATTTAAAATGTAAAACCGCGCTAGGACATTGTAAAGGTGACTTATATGGCTTTTGACGTCTATTTAACTAATTAATAAGTACATTGGTACTGCGTTAAACACGCCAATACCAATGCTTACAATATTGAGTTTAGAGCTCAGAGCTTAGTCCACTGAGTTCAAACTTATAAATCGCTGCGCCAACCCATACCAGACTCTTCCATTAAACGCTCGTACACGCCTTCTATGTTAAGTGGTAACCATGCATCAAACTGTTTAAAGTCACTAAATTGGTCTAATTTTACATTTTGTTTAATTTCGTCAAGCGTATTACCGGCTAAAACGCCTGCGGTTACTTGGCTATACAAAAGCTCTAAATAACTTAAGTAACGCGCTACATCTGCTTTACTGCCAATATCGGCATGTCCGCCTACAAAATTATTAAAGTCATATTTGAGTACCGCTTGAGTTGAATTAATCATGCCTTGAATATCGTAACTCCACAGTTTTTGCCACGGCATTCTGCCAATAACAATCCAATCAACCACAAACAAGGTTTTTTGCTTTTCGAATAATATACTAACCGAACCACGACCATCGTTTGGACCATGGTAGTTAAGCTTTACTGTTGAATCACCAAGGGTAAGTAGTAGCTCGTTATCAAAAGTAAGGCTGGGCATTACCGTTTTCATTTGTGTGTTTTTAATATCTTGCGCGGCGAGTTTATGCGCCACAAAAGTGGTGTGCGGGCTTTTGAATACTTCGGCGCCGTAAATATGATCGCTGTGATTATGGCTATAAATTACATACTTTACCGGTACGTTATAGCGAGTTTTAATTTGCTCGTTTAACCAGATGGCGGCTTTTTTGTTAAGCGGGTCGGTAACAATTGCGCCCTCAGGAGTGATTAAAAATACTGAGCGGTGTCTGTCGTCTATAAAGCGGTGTAAGCCATCTCCTAAGTCTTCTATTTCATAGGCTTGTGTGGCAAAGCCTATAAACAATAGGGCTGTGGTTAATAGTTTTTGTAGCAAGCGGGGCATACACCATTCCTTTTTAAATTGATTAAATTAATAACGCTATTAAAAGAAGAAAGCATTAAGCAGTAAAAAATTTCAGCTATTGGTTAAATTAAAGCTTAAACTTAAGCTTAAGCTTAAGTAAAAGGATCAAATATAAGGATGAAATAAAAAGCCATTATAAAAATGGCTTTAGATAGCTTGGTTGGGTTTATCTTTGCGTTAGTTGTTGGTTTATTTCTTCAAAGATACTGGCATCATCTATGGTTGAAGGTATTTGTAGCTCTTCGCCATCAACCAATTGGCGCAAATTTTTACGCAGTATTTTACCCGAGCGTGTTTTGGGCAACCTATCTACGCTAACTATATTTTTAAGGCACGCAATAGCGCCAATCTGATTACGAACACTTAAAACAAGCGCTTCTTCCACGTCGGTACTTGAGCCCATAAAATCATTTTTAAGCACGATCATTCCCATAGGAAGTTGCCCCTTTAGAGGATCGTTCACACCAAAAACAGCGCATTCAGCAACAGCAGGGTGCGCGGCTACTATCTCTTCCATTTCGCCGGTAGAAAGCCTATGGCCTGCTACATTTATAACGTCGTCGGTTCTGCCCATAATAAATAGGTAGCCGTCTTCATCAATATAACCACCATCGCCAGATAAATAATAACCCTCGTATTCATTTAGGTAGCTTGCTTTAAAGCGCGGGGTATCTTGCCAAATTGTTGGTAGGCAACCCGGTGGAAGTGGCAGTTTAATTACCACGGCGCCTTGCTCGTTAGCTGCGCATTCATTGCCATCCATATCTAATATCCGCACGTCAAAACCTGGAGTAGGCACGGTAGAGCTGCCAGGTTTTGTTGCTAAGTACTCAAGCCCTACAGGGTTACAAGCAATAGCCCAGCCGGTTTCTGTTTGCCACCAATGATCGAGCACTGGCAGTTTGGTTTTTTCTTTAAGCCACTCATAAGTGGGAGGGTCTAACCGCTCGCCAGCTAAAAATAAACGTTTTAAGCTTGAGGTATCGTATTGATTAAAACCATCGGCATTGGGGTCTTCTTTTTTGATTGCTCTAAAGGCGGTGGGGGCACTAAATAATGCATTTACTTTATATTCTTCAACCACGCGCCAAAATGCGCTGGCGTCGGGGGTTTTAACCGGTTTACCTTCATATAATACGGTCGCACAGCGATACATTAGCGGTGCGTAAACTATATAAGAGTGCCCAACTACCCAGCCAATGTCAGACGCTGCCCAAAATACGTCGCTGGGCTTCATACCATAAACGGTTGCCATGCTGTATTGCATTGCCACTGCGTGACCGCCATTTTCGCGTACTACGCCTTTGGGTGTGCCTGTCGTGCCCGAGGTATATAAAATATAAAGCGGATCATCTCCATTTACAGGCACCGGATCTGCGCTTGCAGCTGTTTGCATTGCCTGAGTCCAATCTATGTCTCGTTTAGGCTTAAGAGTGGCGGTTACTTGTGGACGCTGATAAATAACGCAGTGTTCTACTTTGTGCGCAGCTAAGTCTATTGCGTTATCAATAAGTGGTTTGTATTCAATAACGCTGTTTACTTCAACACCGCATGAGGCGCTAAGTATAAGTTTGGGCTTGGCATCATCAATGCGTACAGCTAATTCGTGTGCAGCAAACCCACCAAATACCACCGAATGAATAGCACCAAGACGAGCGCACGCCAACATACCAATAACAGCTTGTGGGATCATTGGCATATAAATAACAACGCGGTCGCCTTTTGTAACACCTAACGATTGTATTACGCCTGCAAATCTAGCAACTTCTTGTTGTAGTTGTGAGTAGCTATAAGTTTGCTTTGTATTAGTGACTGGGGAGTCGTAAATCAGTGCAGTTTGCTCGCCAAATCCGGCAATAACGTGTTGGTCTAGTGCTAAAAAACTGGTGTTTAATTGCCCGTCACTAAACCAATGGTAAAGCCCGTCGTCGTCTTGTGTGTATGCTTTTGTGGGGGGGTTATACCACGGAATATTTTTACTTTGTTCGAGCCAAAATTGGGCTGGGTTTTGTTTAAAACCCTTATATTGCTGTTTATATTTGCCTGACATGTAAGGCTCCTAAAACTAAATTTGTGTGTGAGAGACCTTACAAAATGTAGGCTTTTTTTAGCAAGCAAGCTATTCGACCTTGGTCGGCTAAAAGTTAATCAATACACTGGTTTTAAAAATACAAAATTGACAACACAAAGCGTGTGGTTCAGCATGGCGGGCAGTAAAAATAAGAGAAAATACGATATGAGTAACGTAGTAAGAGTAGGGGTTGCGGTTATCATAAAGCATCAAAACACAATTTTACTAGGTGAGCGCATTGGCGCGCATGGTGCTAATACATGGGCAACACCTGGTGGACATTTAGAGTTTGGTGAAAGTGTTGAACAATGTGCAATACGAGAAGTGTTTGAAGAAACAGGTTTAAAGGTAAGTAAAGTTACTAAGCTTGATTTTACCAATGATATTTTTACAGCAGAGAACAAACACTATATTACGTTGTATGTAAAAGCTGATTTTGAAGGCGGAGAGCCTGAGCTTAAAGAGCCTAATAAATGTTTAAAGTGGCGCTGGTGCGATATTAATAATCTACCAACGCCACTGTTTACATCACTAAAAAATTACTTATCTGAGGCTGTACTAGCCTAGTTATTTTGTTGGCGGTGTCGCTGGGCTTAACTCTAGTTTACTAAAGCTTACTTGAGCGTAATCGCCATTTTGTTTATCTGTAGTCCAATCGCCAGTGCCTAAACAACCTGGGTACCAAATACCTTTAGCGCTCTTAGTGCTACATTGGTTATAAGCGCCGGCTTTAAAGTAATGCCAATCTGCAGCGTAACCATGTGGATGGTCTTTTTCGTCCACTTTGCCATAAGCATCTACGTTATTACCTAAGTTAATAGAGTAGTTAACGTCTTCTTTGCCTTGTGCGCTAAATGTAAGGTGCATAACATTTTTATACACATTTACCGTGTAGCTAAATTCTTCACCTAGTGCAATACCGGCGCTGCCTGGCTCGTTAGGGTTTTCCCATGTATTACCCCAAACAGGGTAAGTAATGTCTGTACGGTCAGGATTTGTTTTAGCTAAGTTACGTTCGTAGTTCCAAAAAACTGAGCCTGTTTTATGTCCTGGCCATTTTTTGTAATATATTTTAAGTGGTTCATTGCCCCAGCCATAACCAAGCTTGGTATCAATAAGTGCCTGATCTTTACCTGCGTGAATTTGCCCTACAACAACCGAGTAAGCCGCTTTTTTATCAGGATCAGTCGCACGAAGTGCAACGTGATCTACTTTTAACGTTGCTTCCATTTTTCCACCAACAGAACCAAATCGGTCAGATAGCGGGTGAACAGCTAAAGCAAAGTTGTTTTTAGAGTGTTTAGTTTTAATTTTAGTATTTGATCCACGGATCATTTGTCTAAGTTCACTACGGGTATTAGTAGAATTGGCACTTGTAAGCGCTTTATTAGGGGAGGTAAATACCATGTAGCCTTTATTATCAAGATAGAAAAAATCAGGGTGTGCGTAAGTCTGAATTTCTTCTACATCTATTTCATCAATTTTACCGTCGTTGTTTAAATCAACTGGTACATTTATTTTCCAGTGTGATAAATCAAACTTTGTTGCAGGTACCGGCGCATCGCTTTGCTGATTAGTGCTTTGGGTACTTGAACAAGCCGTAAAAAGTAGAGGTGTGATAACGGCTAAAGCCGTAAGTTTAAATGTGGATGTATTTTTTATCATTATTGTCTCTGTGTGATGAAGTAAAAATTGCGCGGTACAGGCGTCGCTTAACTTCAATCTAACATACCAATTTAAAAATTAAAACTTACCAATTTGTAGTTCTTTATAATTAATTGTTATTTTAATGACGGTGTTTTGGTTAACCAATAGGGTTGGTTAACGTTATTATGTTATTTAAAATTGTTAAACAGAGGTGTTTTTCATCATATTTGGTAGCGCTTGATGTTTGCTAATATACTTATTTAAATAGGTTTAATTTATAGAAGGAGGAAGAGGGAGTTGCCACTTTTTTAAATGGCTTGGTATTCGCCACTTACTTTTATAGTTTTTAATGCCTGCGAGATTAAGTTTGCTGTTTTATCGTCAAGCTGATTATTAGCAGCAAAATAGAGTATTGAAGGAAAATCAGCTAAATGAAGTCGTTTAGTTATTAAGTCTGGGTCGAGCCCTGACATTTTTAGTTCATTATCTAAGGTGAGTGTATTCATAAGGACAAAGTCAGTTCTACCCTTATAAAGCATTTGCCATGCCTGCTGATAATAACTAGCTAGTATTAAATTTTTATCTTCTTCAAACCCCATCTTTATTAAATATTTGGCACTCAAATATCCACGAATAGTGCCTACTTTATAAAATTTTGCATGATTTAAATGAGTTACTTCGTCTTTATGGCTTTTTAAACTAACTAGGTAGGCATCAGTAAAGTATACCGCTCCTAACCATTTAAACTGACTTTGCCTAGCGGGAGTTTTTAATAAAGAGAGCATAATTGTGTTTGGATTAGCTGCTAGCTGATGAAAGGCTCGTGCCATTGGCATTATTTCAAATTTAGCTTGTAGCTTTGCTTCTCTTAAAACAGCCTTAGCAATATCAACGGAAGCTCCGTCAGCTTCACCGCTTTTGTTTTTAAAATGGTAAGGGTGTAAATCTTCGGCAATAAAAGTAAGAGAGCTTACTGCCCTTACATTACTGCAAAAAATAAAAACGAAAATGAAAACTACAACACGCAGATACATAAGAGAATCTTTCTAACTACAATACTTTGAGTTTAAAGGGTCTTGTCTGAAATATATACTCAAATGTATAAAATAAGTAAATGAATAAGTATGTAGAGAGTCTATTGCATAATTAAAGAAGTGAAAATTGAACGTGTATTGAGTAAAGTTTTATATACCCACAAGCACTGTAAAAATAATTAAGCGCTTGTGGGTATATGCAATGATTAAAAGTAGTATTGAATTGCAAATTTAGCCGATGTACTACTTGTATACCAATGTTGGTTTTTAAGCTCAGTACGTATAGATAAATTACGTGATAAGGAGTAATTCCACTTTATTGCAAAGTCACTGTGTTTATCTGCTTGGCCATCTATTAACCATGTTATGTTTGCTGTAAGAGCGAGTTTATGACTGTTATTTATTTGCCATATTGCACCAGCTTCACTACCAATGCCTGTTGTTAGGTTGTCTGTTATGTCACCATTATTAAATTCAACTTGGCCAAGTAAATAGCCGTGTAACGTGTTTGGGTTACCGATTGATTTTCCGTATCCACCTTTAGCAAACCAACGACCTTGTTGAATATTATTAGGCTGACGATCAAAGCCCATTTTAAAGTTCCAAGACCAGCTATCAAACACGCGGTTATCGGGTGCAAGTGACATAGCATCTAATAAATAAAAATGCTCAAGGCGTGTGTTACCCCTGTCGCTTATGGCACCTTCAATATCAAAAAAGCTAATTTGAGCACCAGGAATAAATCCAGCTGAGCTATCTAATAAATCATGGTATGCAAGGCGATACGCAAAGCTTGTTAAGTCACTTTGATGGGCGTACTCAGTTCTTCCAAGCGTTACTTTAGAAGATCCATGACCTTGCTCTGGAGAAGCAATAGGACGACTTGGCTTAGTAAATGGCGAAGCTACTTTATATTTGCTGCGCATTAGTAGTAGCTTAGTTAGTCGCGGTGCAATTTCTTCACGCTTTAATGCTTTATCGTAAAATTCAAAATTTAACCATTCATACGCCATTTCTAATATTGCGACTAATTGCGACTGTGAGTAATTACGAGTATTGAGGGAGCCACCTTGCATTAACTCTCTTGCATCATCAAGTTGTTCGTTAGTCATTTGAGTAGAGTAATGGTAAAGCTTAGTGCCAAAAGCAGGGCGGTAATTAGGAGTTTGTAGTAAGTTGTTATTTCTTAGTACTGCAACGGTATCAGAGGGAATAGCTTGTATATTAAATGACGATGTTAAATCAAGATCCTCTTGTGCGAGTTGTAATAATGCAAGTAATTGATAAGAGCAGTTTTCATCAATAAAAAAGTAATCAAATGTAGCTGATTGTAGCTCCCATAAGTGCAATAAAATAAGCTCTACTTGTAGCTCAGATAAATTAAGTTTGTATTCCCAAATATCACGAGATTCTAAATCATTATATTCGCGTACTTTTTTATAGTACGGCATAAGCGAAAATTTACCAGGATAGCTGCCAATCAGGCCTTTTAGTGCGTACATAGCTGCATTGTCTGAGCCGTTTGGTTCTGCTGCAAAATTAACTGCGAATGCGAGCAACTCTTTATGGCGGGTCTGATCTTTTGCATCAATACGAAGTAAGGTGTGACCAAACATTGATGATGGGCTATTCATAAATGCAGTAGGAAAAACTAACGTAACCCCTTTTGGGTTTATTATTTTTTGCCACGCCTGAAGCTCTGGGCAATTAAGCGCGGGCCAGTTATTTTTAATTTTTGTTTTTAGCCATTTATAGCGTGCTGGAAACCGACAGCGAGATTGTGTTGTTTTTGGGTCAGTATTTTTACCACTAAATGCGGCTATAGTGGCTTCAAGTTCGTCCAGTGGACTTGTTTTACCTATAGGAGATAAAAAAAACTCAGCACTATCTACTTCACTTTTCCAACCACCTAATGTGGCCCCACGGTAATGACCTAATTTGAGCCAGTAAGGGTCGGTTGCTAAGGTGTCATTTTTAAAACTTTGAGCGTTTACGTAAGTACTAAACAGCGCAATTGATAAAACAAAGAATATTTTTTTCATAATCACTAAACAATAAAAGCCGCTAGAGAAATACTCCAGCGGCTTTATTTATACGTATAAAACCGGCTAATTTAGCTGATTAAGAAAGAGTATAAGAAGCAAGTTGTGCGTTACTTGCAAGAACAGTGTTTAGGTTTTCTAAAACTGTTTGCGAAGTTACGTTTTCAGAAGTAAATACTGAAGAAAACTGTGCTTGAGCAAGCGCGTTGAATGCTGCTTTATCTTGATCTGCAACACCCCAAGCTTCAGCTAGAGTAGCTAAAGTTTCGCCTTCACCTTTTGACATATCACGAGCAAGTTGCTCCATGTTACCGTCAATGAATAAAGCAATTTTTTCTGAAGACGTTACTGTACCAGTACCATCACAACCTAAAGTACCAAAAGTGATACCAAAAGTTTGGTTACCAGAAGTACCGTTTGTTGTAGCGCCTAAAATTTTAACGCCTTTACCTTGCTGACCTGCAAATAACATAGAACCAAGACCACAACCAATATCTTGGTCAGCCATTGCATTTGAGAAAGGTAGTAAAGATAGTGCAGCTACTGCGATTAGTTTTTTCATTTTCATAAATCCATATATGATTGTCTTTATTTAGGGTAAATAAAGTTCGCGAAAGATTCTAACAGACTTGCAGAGAAAAAGAACAGCTTAAAACATGAATATTTTACACTCTAATTTCTCTACTATATTAAAGCGAATGCAGGGAGAAACTAGACCAGTTCAATAATTTTTTATTGAACTGGTGGTGGTTTTTTACTTCTTGGGGCACCTAACAAAATACAGGTATGGCAAATACATACAGATAAAAATGCACTAATACCTAGTGCACCACCGTAGCCGTCAAGTTTTGGTACAAGAAATTCAAATAATATTGAAAATAAAACAGATGAGCTTGCTACCGTATAAATACCAAAACGATGCGGGGCGCTCATGCCAATAAATGTACCGCCAAAAAATATAATCGCGTATAAATCGGGGTTTAAATTCAATGCGCTAAAAATTAAGTAAGCAATAATAGAAAGTGAAGAGGATGCTCTTATACCATCAAAGCGACTATGTTTAGCTAAGTAAAACGTTAAAAAAGCACCAAGCAGTACAAGTAATGGGTATTCAATACTCATAGTACGATTCCTTTAGCTAATACAAAAAGTGCCACGCTTGCAAAAGCGACACTGCCAAGTTTGCCACCAAAGCCTGTAAACATATTCATAGTAAGCACATACAAACTTGAGCCAATAAGCGAAATAATAGCAATTTCACAGTAACTGGTAATTAAATGGGTTGAACACATACCGGCAAAACTACCAGCATAAATTGCAGCATAAGGATGGTTTTTATAACGCGCAGGAAAAGGAATAAAAGAGCCAATAAGCCCCGTTAGCGCGGCAGAAATTACTAAAGGCAGTGCAAAAGTAGTGTGCATAGCAAAGCAAGCTACAAAGCCTAAAAAGAAAGTAATGAATTTTAAAAGTAAGAATTTAATCATAGCGGCGCATTTTAAACTAATCCTTTTGCGCTTTCTAATACTCTCTAACAAATAAATGTTATAAGTAATTACACATTTAAAAAGCGTGTTTTTTAAACGACTCTTAGGTATTAAATATGCTTAATAGCGTTGCTGTTAATGTTCTATAAATCACAAATTATGTATAATGGCGATAATTTAATGTATTAAAGTGTTAACCAAGGGTTATTTATGTCTAACTGTTTGCATCTGGCTATTCCGGCTGGCGATTTAAAAGTGGCTAAAGCGTTTTATTGTGACGTACTAGGCTGTAAAACGGGTAATAGTGAAGAAGGTCGCTGGGTAGATATAGATTTTTGGGGCAATGAACTTACCTTACACCAAAGCGTTGAGCGCCTACCAACAGTTCGCCATGATGTTGATATGGGAGCTGTGGCAGTACCTCACTTTGGGATTCACCTACCTGAAGATGAATTTAACGGGTTAAAAACACGTATTGAAGATGCGGGTATTGAATACCTAGATAAACCATACCGCCGTTTTATTGGTGATGAGTTTGAGCAAGAAACGTTTTTTATTGAAGATCCAAATGGCAATGTGCTTGAAATGAAAACCATGGTAAACCCAGAGGTTTTATTTAAAAAAGTATAAATGCTGTTGCTTAAGTTAAGCTAAAAAACCACTTCAATAAGTGGTTTTTTTATAACTATTAATCAGTGTTTTGATAAATTAGTTAATATTTACAGGTAAAAAAATTACGCTACATACATGATTTTTATTCACTCTACAATATAAGTATAGACACCTAGACTTAATTTCAGCTCTCATATTTTATTGTTATTTATGCTGCTTAAACTCATAATTGCACCTTTGCTTATTTTACTAATAACATTCGCCCAAAAACGCTTTGGTAGTTTTGTTAGCGGCATAATTCCTGGTTTGCCTATTACCTCTGGCCTATTTCTTATTTTATAGCATTAGAACAAGGTAAATTATTTGCAGCTAACTCAGCGGTGGCCTCTCTTTATGGTATGAGCGGTATAGGCTTATTTTGTTTTAGTTACTTGGTTGTTTCACAAAGATTTGGAATGCTTAAATCGCTTTTTACAGCGTTGAGTATTTGGTGTGTATTTAGCGTTATTACTTTATTTTTACCAGTGAATATTATTGTGGCGAGGGTGATTTCGCTTTGTATTTTACTCGGTTTAGCTATTATCTCTACAAGGCTAAATATATCAGTTGATGCAAAACCATTAAATGCCCGCTGGGAGCTTTTGGTAAAATGATATTAGTGACGGGCTTTATCGTACTTGTTACGTTTATATCACAGCATATAGGGTCTGCGTGGAGCGGTTAATCTCTACCTTTCCGGTTATTTTAGCGGTAATGGGTAGTGTTGCCCACTTTATTGGCAAACAAGCCTCAACGTTATTTACTATTATTTTTAGCCACTATATAAACCGTAAGCAGTTTGCTAAGCCAGCTACGGTTTTAAATACTTAAAGCTAGCTATCAACTAAAGTGAGCGGCTTTACTTTACGCTGTAGTTTTTCATGATACATAGCGGTGTCGCCGGCTTTTAAAATTTCGTCAATATTTTTAGGAGGCTCACTAAATACGCTGCTACCAATGCTTGCCTTTATAGCAATAGGCTGGTCGTTATGCGTGATGGCGAGTTTATCTAACTCTATTTTTAGATGGTGTGTTTTTGGGCTTACTTGCGCTTTGCTGTAAAAGTGGGCAAGTACTACAAATTCATCGCCGCCTAAGCGGCCGACTGCATCGCTGGTGCGTACAATACTTTTTAAACTGGCGGCTACTTTACATAAAGCTTCATCGCCTACGGCATGCCCATAATTGTCGTTTATCTGTTTAAAGTCATCTAAATCTATATACATTAAACATAAAACTCCGCCTTTTTTTGCATGCAGCTCAATCAGCTCTGATGATTTTTTACCCCAGCCACGGCGGTTTAAAATGCCACAAAGGTGATCGTAATCGGCTTCGGTTTCGGCGCGTTTTTGTGCGATTCGCATACGGCTAATACGCCTAGAAACAGCTACTGCTAGTAAAAATGACTCCACAGCGAAAGCCATAATAAATCCGTAACGTTGCATAAATGGGCTTTGATTAATAAGTAATACTCTAAATATCATGCTTACGAGCACCAAGCTCAATGCTACAAAAACAAGCGTTGCTTCGCGTATTCCTTTGCGAGCCTGTTGTGCCGCTAAAACAAAAATAACAGTCACAATAATTAATGAGCCGTAAGCCATGATGTTGCCAGCTATTTGCCAAATCAAAGTGTTACTGAACAATATTTTTATTAAAGAAAAGCACATAACAATACCGGCCATAATTTTTAAAATCTTACTTGTTTTTGGCCATCTATTGTTTAATTCAAGTAATGCGCACATAAACCATGTAGCACTGAGTACTGTTAAACCTATGCTGAGTAAGTATAAATCAAATAGGAGTGATGAAACGTGGTCAGTTATAAATAAATAGAGTTGGCCTTCTTGAAGCAAAATAAAGCTGCCAATACAAAAAATATAAGCGCTGTATAGCTTAAATATCTTGTCGTGAAGCCTGTAGCCCATTATAAATACGTAAAAAATGAGTGTGATACACAGCCCATAAAAAGCACCCATAATGAGATTATGTTGCTGTGTTTCTTTAAAAAAAACTTGTGTATTTTGCCACTTAAAGCGTGGTGTATAGTTAAGTTTTGACTCAACTGTAATAATGGCTGTAAAGTTTCCTGAGTCCATTAAAAATGCCACTTGTGCCGATTTTAATGGCTGCTTTATTACACCGTTTTGCTGCCATGTAAAATCATCAAGACCTGGGCGCAAAAACGAAAGTACGCCGCCACGCTGTAACAAGCAGTTAAGCTGAAATTGGTTTGTACCGCGTTTTGCCTGAAGTTCAGAAGTTGTATTAGGTTGTAAAAATGATGGAGGGGACTGACTATTTAAGGGGGTAATATCGCAAAAATCGCCTGCATTGCTATTAAATGCTATTAAGTAAATAAAAAAAAGAAATACGTATTTAGCACCTCCGTGTAAAATATTAGGAACTGTATTTTTATGATATTTTTTGTCAGCCATAAGCACTTCCAAGCTCAACTACATTTTTTTATACTAGCAGAGCCCACCTATTTAGCTATTAGTTAATTAGTTAAATTAACTGTGTAATTGAGTTAATACTTCGCTAGGTGTTTTATTAAAGTGGCGTTTAAATTCGCGGCTAAATTGCGATGGGCTGGTATAGCCAACCTTTAATGCAGCTTCGTTGGCTTTACTTCCACTAGTGGTTATAAGCTCTTTAGCCTTAGCTAAGCGTACTTTTTTTAAATACTGTAGCGGGGATTCAAACGTAACTTGCCTAAAAGCACGATGAAACGACGATACGCTCATGTTTACATCTTCAGCTAACCCTTCAACCGTAATTTGATTGGCATAACTACTATGCATAGTTGAGAGCGTGCGGGCGATACGTGCATAATGCCCATCATGCATAGCAAGCCCTATTAAAGTATGTCCTTGTGGACCACAAAGTACGCGATATACCAATTCTTTTACTATATCCTCGCCAAAAATGTCAGCCTCAATGGGGTTATTTAAAACAGTTAATAACCTATGAGTAACGAGCTCCATTGCTGTATCTAAAGTTGCCGACTGTACTGCGCCAATTTGTGCAGACGACGATGACGCTGAAAGAGGCTTATGCTGCATTATTTGATTAACGAGTTTGTGTAGCATTGCAGGGTTTATATCTATGGCAATGCCCATAACGGGTAAGTCGTTATCAGTAAATGCTTCACACTCTAATGGCACCGGTACGCCAAGGACTAAGTAGTCGCCTGCGCCGTATTTTATTTGATGTTCAGGAAAGTGAATTATTTTATGACCTTGCCCAACAATAATAATACCTGAGTTATATATAAGCGGCTGGCGCGGCGAGCTTTTAGTTGCTCGATGAAAATACACGCCTGGAATAACAGTTTCCATGGTGCCTTCAAAGCTGAGTAATTGGTTATGCTCGGCGTATTGTTGCAACATATTGGCTATGGTGGGCATAAAAGGCATCTTTAATTGAGTGTATTTTGCGTAAAATAACAATGTTGGTAGTTTTAGGCAAGCTTTTGCGAGTTATTGGGCTTTTTTTATGTTTTTTTTGCTACTAATATGCACTCATTGGAATTTAGCTTAGCTAGTAACTAAGCATTCTATTTAGTATTTAACCGTCACCTAGGAGCAAAATAATGAAATTTAGCTACGTAAATCCAACTCTTATCCAATTCGGTCAGCAACAAATTGCGGCACTATCTGATTTGATCGCAAAAGATCAAAAAGTACTTGTAGTGTACGGCGGCGGTTCAATTAAAAAGAACGGCGTGTACGACCAAGTTGCAGCAGCACTTGAAGGCTTTGACTGGGTTGAGTTTTCGGGCGTTGGCGCTAACCCAACAATTGAAGTGCTAGACCAAGCAGTAAAAATTTGTAAAGAACAAGATATTGACTTCGTATTAGGCGTAGGCGGCGGTTCAGTGATCGACGGCGTTAAATACATTGCCGCATCAGCCGTTTATGATGGCGAAGGTTGGGATATTCCTACTGGTAAGCATACTATTACTAGTGCATTACCAATCGGTGCAATATTAACATTGCCTGCAACGGGTTCTGAATCTAACCAAAACTCAGTTGTGAGCAAAGAAGCAACGAAGCAAAAACTACCGTTTGCATCACCAGAAGTACTTCCTAAATTTGCGATTATGGACCCTGATGTAATGAAAACATTACCGCAGCGCCAACTTGTGAATGGCTTAGTAGATGCATGGGTTCACACCTGTGAGCAGTACCTAACATTCCCTGAAACAGCATTAGTTCAAGAAGGTTACGCTGAAGCACTTTTAAGAACGCTTAAAACTTTAGGTGATAACTTTGAAAACCAAGATGACGCATGGCGTGCAAACCTTATGTGGGCTGCTAACCAAGCACTCAATGGTTTAATTGGTTCTGGTGTATCGCAAGATTGGGCAACACACATGATTGGTCACGAGCTTACAGCGGCTTACGGTGTTGATCATGCACGTTCACTTGCTATTGTTCAGCCTTCTTTATTACGTAACCAATTTGCAGTTAAAAAAGCAAAGCTTGAGCAAATGGGTAAAAACGTATTTGGTCTTGAGCAATCTGAAGACTTAGCAGAGAAAACAATTGCAGCAATTGAAGCGTTTTACCACAGCCTCGACGTAGCGACCCAGCTTACTGAACATGGCGATGATAAAGCCGCTGCTATTGACAATATTATTGGCAAACTTGAAGCTCACGGCATGGTTGCTCTTGGTGAAAACCAAGCTATTACGCTTAAAGAAAGCCGCGAAATTTTAGAGCAAGCGGTTGCTTAATTTTCAAAGCTAAGCGCTTACTTAAATATACTAGGGCGTGTTGATCTTTGGTGGGTGAATTTGCAGCAGTATGTTTGGTTTTTAGGCAAGGCGGAGCCTATGTAGTGTGGTTATTCCCCATGAATAGGCGATAACGCAGCATAAATACCAAACATGCGCTGCCCTTTGGGTTCTTTCTAGGGACGATTAACTCTTTGTTGCTCGGTTTTTACTTAGCCCACTAGGTTACAAACCTCGCGCCGCGATTTAATCGCCCCTAGATTGAACAAATTTCAATCCACAAAGATCAACACGCCCTAAGTAATACGTTAATAAAAAACCGTCAACCTTTGGGTTGGCGGTTTTTTTATGGATTATTATAAATACTGCGTTGCTAATTAACCAATGAGTTCCGTATTAATGTTTTTTAATGATGATAGTAAACTGTGTTCAACGGTTAGGAAAAACCTAACGATTAAATAAATTAAAACAGGACTAAAACTCATGAAATTACTAAACACATTACTTAGCTCAAAAGCAGGCGTAGCAGCATTAATTTTACGAGTGCCAGTTGGCCTTATTTTAGCGGCGCATGGTGCACAAAAGCTATTTGCTTGGTTTGGCGGTTACGGGCTTGAAGGTACAGGCCAATGGATGGCGAGTATTGGTTTAGAGCCTGGCTATTGGTTAGCAATGATGGCAGGTAGCGCTGAGTTTTTTGGTGGCATTGCATTAGCAATTGGTTTGTTAACTCGCCCAGCGGCTGTAGTTGCCGGCTTTACTATGCTGATTGCTATTTTTAGCGTACATATTAGTAATGGCTTATTTATGGCAAACAATGGCTATGAATACGCATTAACGTTACTTGTAGTAACTGTAGTTCTAGCAATTCAAGGAGCGGGAAGCTTTTCTCTTGATAACGTATTAGCTAAAAAGCTAGCTAATAAATAGAGTGTGTTAATTAAAAAAATAGCGGCCAATTTGGCCGCTATTTTTGTTTAAATTATTCAGCAGATAATGTTAAAGAATAACTGTACTGCTTTTGCTCAAGTAAATATTCTTTATGGGTACTTGGGCTCCATGAATCATCGCCACCAACCCCCATATGTTGATGATCAATATGTACGTGTACGCAATCATCAGCAATGAGTTCGTTTGTGTGTTTCGCTTGCGTTAACATACTTTGCGAATACTCACTGGCTGCAAATAAAAACGCACCGGTTACGGTTAAATTATTAATACGCAGTAATTGGCAATCACTACGCAGGCCGTTATCGGTTGGGAAAATATACGGGGTATGTAGCTCATTTAAACTTAAGCTGTAATAACCTAAACGTGCTGCGGCTTTGCGATCTGGGTAGTTTTCAAAAGGCCCTAAACCACGCCAGTTTACTTTTGTATCGCTTTGCTTGTTAAGCGTTGTACTTAGTCCTATACGCGGCATTGGCGGAAGTGTATCGTTTAAGTGCACATCAACATTTAAGCTAATATTACCGGTATTATTTAGTGTATATAGCCATTGTGTTTTTGCTTGTAGCACGCCGTTAAATTCATAATTAAATACACAAGTAATACGTATATCAACGCTTGATTGCACTGCGTGAATTGAGCTACATGTGCGCTGCCATTGCCCTATACCTGCACGTAACCAACGTGCCTCCCATGCATTAGGATCTAGGTTATCTACTTCGCTTACGCCTATGTCGTTATCAAGCGGGGCGCGATAAAAGTTATCAACCAGTGGGCTACTAATAACCTGAGTATCGTTTTGTAACCACTGCTCTATAAGCCCTGATTGCTTACTAAAAACAAGTTTAAACTTATCGTTTTCAATACTTAGTTGAGAGTCGGTTTCGTTAACACTTGTAGCGCTTTGCTCTGTAGTTGGTGCAAATGATTCACTGTTTAAATTATTACTATTTATAAGCTTAAACTGCTCGGTGTTTAATACATGCTCGGCACTTGCAAAGCTACAGTCGTTAATTAGTGCTACATCTAAATTAAGGTGATATTGCGCACCTTGCTCAAACGCTATTTTAGTTTTAATTGTTAACGTGTGCGTACTTTGCGGAGCAATATTAAGTACATGCTCGCCTTGTTCAACACAGATGCCATTTTGCATTAACTGCCAAACGAGCTTTTCATTATCTGTGTGTCTAAATACGTAATCGCTAAATATATCAATGGTGTATTGATTTTTAGTTTGCTCGCGCAGCGTAAATTGTAAATGCTGCTGGCTGTATTTTGCTTCAAACAGGCTAGGGTGCGGCGTGCGGTCAGGGAATAATAAGCCGTTAATACAAAATTGGCGGTCATTTAGTTCATCACCAAAATCGCCGCCGTAAGCCCAATAATGCTCACCATTTTCATCAGTTTTAGATAAACCTTGGTCTACCCAATCCCAAATAAAGCCACCTTGCAGGCGTGGGTATTCTCTAAATGCTTGCCAGTAATCGTCAAAGCTACCTAGGCTGTTACCCATTGCATGGGCGTACTCACATAAAATAAGCGGGCGAGTTTCACCCGGTAGGCTTAGCCATTTTTTTATTGAATATTTTGGTACGGCGTCATCGGCAACATGTGTATCTACACGGGCATACATTGGGCAAATAATGTCGGTTGCTGTGGTATTTGAGCCGCCACCTTCGTATTGCACTGGGCGAGAAGGGTCAAAGCTTTTTGACCATCCGTACATAGCATCGTGGTTGGCGCCGTGTCCGCATTCGTTACCCAGTGACCAAATAATAATAGAGGCGTGGTTTTTATCGCGCTCAACCATTTGAGTATAGCGCGACATAAATGCACCAGCCCACTGTGGATCGCTGGCAAGCCTACCCATTGGGAACATGCCATGGGTTTCTATGTTTGCTTCGTCCACTACGTATAAACCTAGCTCGTCGCACAGCTCGTAAAAACGCGGGTGGTTAGGATAGTGAGCAGTACGTACAGCATTAAAGTTATTTTGCTTCATCAGCTTAATATCTTCAATCATGTCGGCGGTGCTTACTGTGTGGCCGTTTTCTGGGTGGTGTTCGTGGCGGTTAACACCGCGAATAAGTAGCGGTTTGCCGTTTAAGCAAAGCTGTCCGTTAAGCATTTCCACTTTTCTAAAACCAATGTTATAGGCTTCAACATCTACTGTGTTGCCTTGCTCATCTAGCAGGCTTACAACGCAGCGGTATAAGTATGGGGTTTCGGCGGTCCACTTTTTAGGGCTTTGTATATCAATTGTTTGAAATACAACATCGCTCCAGCCGCCTTTTTCATCAACGCGTTTATTGTTAGTGCTTTGTATGTGTGGCTCGCAGAGTGCTTGCTCATTATCAAAAACCTGTACTGCTACTTGGTAGTTATTTGGCGCATTTATCGCCGTTTTTATATGTAGCGTTGCATCGCGATAGCAAGCGTCTAAATCGGGGGTTATAAACACATCACGTATTTGGTTTTGTGGTTTTGTAAGTAAGTTAACATCGCGAAAAATACCGCTTAGCCACCACATGTCCTGATCTTCTAAATAACTGCCATCGCTCCAGCGAATAACCATAACCGCAATACGGTTGGTGCCTACTACTAACAGTTCGCTTAAATCAAATTCGCTTGGTAAGCGGCTATCTTGCGAATAACCCACCCATTGACCGTTACACCAAAGGTGAAATGCCGAGTTTACGCCTTCAAAAATAATATGGTTACGCTGCGCTAATTGATCCGCCGTAATAGAAAACTCAGTGCGGTAGCAACCTGTTGGGTTATCGCTTGGTACAAATGGCGGGTTAACTGCAAATGGGTATTTAACATTACAGTAAATTGGTTTATCAAAGCCGTGTAACTGCCAGTTAGAAGGCACTGGAATACTTTGCCAATCTTTGCTTAGTGTTTCACTTAGCAGTGATCCATCAACCGCTTCGGGTTTATCGAATAATTTAAAATCCCATTGGCCGTTTAAACTTTGTTTTTGTGATTGTGTGTTAGTACGGGCATGGTCAACGCTTTTAAATCCATTGAGTGGGCTGTGCGCTTTTACTTGATTAACTTGCACCGAAATTGGGTTTTCCCAATCACGGCGGTTAATTATGTGTTGTAGTGAGTTCATTAGTGTCCTATTGCATGTATGGCAATTATAGTGGCTTAAATATAGCTAAAATAATGCGTTGGGGTTATGCTTAAAGCTCTCTTTTATTTGTCCAAAACTATCATTTTAGATTATGCGCAACACTATTGTAGATGTACTCGATATTGGCCCAGAGTGTACAGAGCGGTTTATTGATTTAACCACGCTTTCGCAAATGCCAAACCTTGAAATAGAGCTGGCAGGTTGCTCTAATTTATTGGGTGACTATTGTGTTGCACGTACTAACCCGCTTGAACACACTCTTTTTTATACTTTGGCTGGTCAGGGCACACTTAAAACAGTTAATAACCAATACTCATTAACTGAAAATAGCTTAGCTATATTGCCTGCAAGGCAAAGTTTTGAGGTTAAAATAGCAAGCGAAAAGTGGGATGTGATTTGGCTAAACCTTGCAAACACTAAACGTTGGCAACATTTAAATTTAGCACAGGCTAAGGTATTAACTAATCAGCAATTAGCGCCATTACATTTAGCTATGGAGCTTTTATATAGCGAAAGTAACGCTACTTTGCGCGAAGGTGTTATGCCTATTTTAAGCCACTATTTAAACACTACGTTGCAAAGCGAGCCGCAAATAGGTGGGCAAAACAGATTAACCAGCTTGTTTTTAGAGGTAGAAGAGCGCTTACAGTTTGATTGGACAATAGAAGTTATGTGCGAGCACGTGCATTACTCAGCACCGCATTTACATAGGTTATGCCAAGCGCAATTTGGTAAAAGCCCTATGCAGCAGCTTATTTATTTACGCATTAAACGAGCTAAAAGCTTACTACTAAATACCCGCTGGCCTGTTGCTCATATTGCTGCTTACGTGGGGTATCCTAATATATTTAATTTTTCTAAACGGTTTAAAAAATCAGTGGGTATATCACCAAGTGAATTTAGAAAATAACGTAAGCGGCTCTCTACATTTGAATAAATTTAAGGTATTGTGCGATTTCTTAAATTGCATTTTAGAGTTTTTAGGTAGGTAATGCGCTCAAACTACTTTTTAGTCGTGATACTTTTAGTGCTTGTGCACAGCTTTATTAGCTGTGATGCGGCGGCGTATCATCTGCAAGAAGAAGTTGTTCATGCTACGCATGTTCATTCTCAAGCAAATGTAAACGATGAAGATGCGCAATCACCTACTGAAATACATGCCCATCAGCATTGCCACTGTGGTTACTACAGTACGCTAAATCACTCTATAAGCCCTGAGCAAAGCCAAGCTACACTGCCTGCGTGCTATAGCGGTTTAAACTATCCACCAGATGTTCCGCCACCAAATTTTTATAGCTAGTTTTTAATTTTAAACACTTTGTAAATAACTGCCTGCGCCTGTGCGCTATAAGGCTAGTTATGTACATATTTAGGTTGCTTAATTGCGCTTGTTTTTAAAATAGGCGTAGTGATTAAGTCAACTCTGTTTGTTAAAAAACGGACATGCTATATGAATAAAAAACCACTTATGCTGGTGGCGCTACTGTGCGCATTACCTGCAATGAGCGTTTTGGCAAAAAATGAGCCTCAAAACGTATTAACGCTAAAGCAAGCGCTTAAAAATACCGAGCAGCAAAATGCTGAACTTAAACGCTACCCGTATCATCAAAAAATATTAACGGCGCTTAAAACCCAAGCTGCGCTTTCACCTAATCCTGAGCTGAGTTTTGAAGCTGAAAACTTTTTAGGAACTCACGGCTCTCATGCGTTTTCGGGGGCGCAGTACACGCTGGCTTTAAGTCAATTAATAGAGCTGGGCGATAAACGGCAAAACCGTATTAATTACGCCACTGCCAATATAAAAGCGCAAACAATTGAGTATAAAAATACTCGGTTAGCACTTTTAGCAACCACCGCTGAGCGCTATTACCAAATACTTAAATTTCAGGCGTTAATTGCTTTAAATAGTGAGCGTAAAAACACCGTTAAGCAGGCACTTAACGCAATTGAAAAACGCGCTAAAGCGAGTGCAGCCTCAAGTGCTGATGTAACCCGCATGCGTTATGCATTAAGCCAAGTAGATTTAAATACGCTGATGCTAAATAGCGAATTTGAGCGTGCGCGCTTAGCTCTAACCGAGCTTTGGCAAGAGCCGCAAGTGAGTGATTACTATGCTGGCGATTTATCACAAATAGCTGCTGTTAAAAGTGAAGCAGTGCTACTTGATGCGGTAAATACAGCACCTGAATTTGCACTGCTGCAGCAGCAATATATGCAGCAAACGGCTAATTTGTCGCTGCAACTCTCAAGCGGGCAAAGCGATTTAACCCTGGGTGGTGGCGTGCGATATAACCAGCAAACTGATGCCAGCTCGTTGGTGTTTTCTTTTTCAATGCCACTGCAATTAAGCAATTCTAATAGCGGTAATATTGAGGCTGCAAAGCATCAACTTACGCTACTTAATGAGCAACAAGGGCAATTACGTGTTCAGCTACGCCAGCAAATACGCACTTTGTATGCGTATTACCAAGGTAAAACTGCGCAGGCACAGCTATTAACACAGCAAGTTATTCCACAAGCACAAACGCTTATAAAACAAAGTTTAAAAAGCTATCAACAAGGGCAAATATCGGTGTTGCAATTACTCGACGCACAGCAAGCTTTATTTGATTCTAAACGCGCACTTATCAACATCCATAGCGAGCTATATCAAGTGCTGCTTACCCTTGAGCGTTTAACTGGCCAACCTTTAATTGAGACTCATCAATCATGAATAACACTCTTATCGCATTATTTATAACGCAATTATTTACACTCCCATTTTTAAGTAGCACGGCTATGGCATCTGATAGCCATCACGAAAAAGGTCACGAAGAAGGCCACAAAGACGAACACACACAAAAAGGCCCACACGGCGGATTTTTACTAACCAATAACGCCCTTGATTTAGAGCTTAAGTTAACCCAGTTTGCAGGTAATACCGAGCTGCGAATATATGGGTTTAATAACGATAAAGCTGTGGATATAAACCAGTTAGACGTAACCATAAACGTGCAACGTTTAAGTGAAGAGCCACAGCTTATTCGCTTCAAAGCTGAAGATGACTATTTAGTAAGTACCGTGAGCGTAAACGAGCCGCATTCTTTTAAGCTTGATGTAATGGCACGCTATAAAGGCGTTGAAATAAATTATCATTATGAGCAAGAAGAAGGGCGTGCAACGCTAAGCTCCCAAGCAATTGAACGCGCAGGAATTAAAACCGAGATAGCAAAAGCAGGTAGCGTTGAACTAACAGATACTCTATTTGGTGTTATAGCACCCACCGCGCACGGCACCGTTGAAGTAATGGCGCCTTATACCGGCTTAGTTAACGATATCTTTGTAAGCATTGGTCAAAACGTTAAAAAAGGCGATAAGCTTGCCAGTATAACCAACCGCGAAACACTGCAAAATTACACCATAAAAAGCCCAATTACAGGCGTTATTACCGAGCAATATTTAAAGCGCGGTGAGCTTGCCAATAGCGCATTAATGCAAATAGTAAACCTTGAAACCGTATGGGTCGAGCTCTCGGCTTTTCCTGAAAATATTGAAAAGCTCGCCATAGGACAAAGCGCAAAAGTGTACGATTTACATCATCATTTAAATGCGCAAGGTGAGGTGTTTTACATAGCCCCGATGATGAGCGGCGGGCATATTGCGCGTGCGCGAATCGAGCTTAAAAACCCTAATGGTCATTGGCGTCCTGGTATGCATGTTAATAGCGACATTAGTACTGCAAAAGTAGATGCTGCAGTGCGAGTAAAGGCTACAGCTGTGCAGGAATTTAACGGCAAACCTAGTGTGTTTATTAAAAGCGGCAATGTATTTGAAGTACGCCCTGTAAAGCTTGGTGCTAAAAACAGCGAGTGGGTAGAGGTACTTGAGGGGCTCTCGCCAAATAGTGAGTACGTAACGCAAAACAGTTATGTAATTAAAGCCGATATTTTAAAAAGCGGCGCAAGCCACTCACACTAGGAGGCAGCATGATTGATTGGATAGTTTCTTTTGCGGTTAAACGCCGAATGATGGTGCTTGCGCTCACGCTTTTATTTGCTGGGTTTGGTGTATACAACACACAAAATTTAGCCGTTGATGCCGTACCCGATATAACTAATGTGCAAGTACAAATAAATACAAAAGCGCCCGGGTTTACCCCGCTTGAAGCAGAGCAGCGCATTACCTATTTAATTGAAACCGCTATGGCGGGCATACCAAAGCTTGATTACACTCGTTCGATTTCGCGTTATGGACTTTCGCAAGTTACCGTTATTTTTAACGAAGGCACCGATATTTACTGGGCGCGCCAGCAAATATCAGAGCGCATTCAAAGTATTCGCTCAGACTTGCCAGCCAATATTGAGCCAAACTTAGGGCCAATTGCCAGCGGGCTAGGGGAGATTTTTACTTACTCTGTGCATGCAAATAAAGGCGCATCAAAAGACGATGGCACGCCATTTAACGCAGAGGATTTACGTACTCTGCAAGATTGGGTTATTCGCCCGCAGCTATTAAAAGTAAAAGGTGTTACCGAAATAAACAGCCAAGGTGGCTTTGAGCGCCAGTACCAAGTAGCCCCCGTGCCTGAAAAACTACTCGCTTATAAGCTCACGCTAAGCGATGTAATTACTGCACTTAAATTAAATAATAGCAACCAAGGCGCAGGGTTTATAGAACGCTTTGATGGGCAATATTTAGTGCGCTCACCAGGGCAATTAAAAACCATTGATGATATAGCCAATACTGTAGTTGCTAAGCGCGATGATGCACCAGTACGGATTAAAGATGTAGCAAATGTGCGTTTAGGTAAAGAGCTTAGAACCGGCGCTGCTACTTATAATGGTAAAGAAACCGTGCTCGGCACCGCCATGATGCTAATTGGCGAAAACAGCCGCGTAGTGGCAAAATCGATGGCAGATAAACTCAAAGCCGTACAGCTAAGCTTGCCTGAAGGTGTTGTGGTAGAAGCAGTTTATGACCGCACAACCCTTGTTGATAAAACCATAGACACTGTAAAAACTAACCTGTTTGAAGGCGCTGTATTAGTGATTGTTATTTTGCTGCTGTTATTAGGTAATGTAACCGGCGCGCTTATTACGGCAATGGTTATTCCGCTTAGCATGTTATTTGCCATTACCGGTATGGTAGGTAATCGTGTATCGGGTAACCTAATGAGCCTAGGCGCAATCGACTTTGGTTTAATAGTTGATGGCGCTGTAATTGTGGTTGAAAACTGTTTAAGGCAACTTGGCCTTGCGCAGCATAAACATGGCCGGCTACTTACATTAAATGAGCGTTTAAGTGTTGTAACCGCCGCTACTAAAGAAGTATTTAGCCCAGCGGTGTTTGGCATTTTAATTATTATGCTGGTGTATTTGCCGCTGTTTGCGCTTAGTGGTGTAGAGGGCAAAATGTTTCAGCCAATGGCATTTACGGTTGTAGCCGCACTAGTTGGCGCACTTATTTTTGCTGTTACCTTTGTACCTGCCGCTATTGCGGTATGTGTACGTGGCAAGGTGAGCGAGAGCGAAAATGCAGTTATGCGCGGTATAAAAAGAGGCTACAAACCACTACTTGGTTTATCGCTTAAGTTGCCATGGGTAATGTTAAGCATTGCCGCTGTGCTTGTAATTGTACTTGGTTTTAAAGTTAAAAATATGGGCGCTGAATTTTTACCGCAGCTTGATGAAGGCGATATAGCGATGCACGCACTGCGCATTACCGGCACCGGTATTGAACAATCGGTAAAAATGCAAAAAGAGCTAGAGCAAGCCATTTTAGACATACCTGAAGTTGAAAAAGTATTTTCAAAAATTGGCACCCCAGATGTAGCAAACGATCCTATGCCACCTAACGTTGCCGATACCTTTTTAATGTTAAAGCCGCGCGAACAATGGCCTGATCCCGCTTTAAGTAAAGAAGAGCTGGTTAAGCAAATTCGCCATTTAGTAAATGAAGTACCAGGTAATAATTATGAGTTTACGCAACCTATAGAAATGCGTTTTAACGAGTTAATAGCAGGCGTGCGCGCCGACGTTGCGGTGCGTATTTATGGCGATGATTTATCAACATTAAAACAGTATGGCGAAAAAGCCACAGCCTTGGTGCAAAACATTACAGGCGCAACTGATGTACGCCTTGAGCAAATGGAAGGTTTGCCTACACTTTCGGTAACGCCGCTTCGCGATCATATGGCGCTGTTAGGTTTAACAGTAACCGATATACAGCAAAGTGTAAGTGCTGCGGTAGGCGGTGTACAAACCGGGCTTATTTATGAAGGCGATAAACGCTTTTCGTTATTAGTGCGTTTAGATGAGCGCTGGTCAAACGATGTATCACAGCTTGCGCGTTTGCCAGTGGCCGTGCCCAAAAGTGCCAACCCAGACCTTGCATTTGTACCGCTAGGGGAAGTTGCAAATATTAGTATTGATAAAGGGCCTAATCAAATAAACCGTGAAAGCGGTAAGCGTAATGTTGTTGTTACTGCAAATGTAGAAGGGCGTGATTTAGCAAGCTTTGTAAGTGATGCACAAGCCGCTTTAAATTCAGATCTTAATTTACCAAGTGGTTATTGGATTGAATACGGCGGCACATTTGAGCAATTAGAAT
The DNA here is from genome assembly GCF_014163655.1 of Pseudoalteromonas sp. SR45-1. Lineage (NCBI taxonomy): Bacteria > Pseudomonadati > Pseudomonadota > Gammaproteobacteria > Alteromonadales > Pseudoalteromonadaceae > Pseudoalteromonas > Pseudoalteromonas sp. SR45-1. Next base: position 162,524 of record NZ_JACJDR010000005.1, read on the forward strand.
CGGCAAGTAAGCGGTTATCGCTGGTGGTGCCAGTTACTTTATTGCTTATATTTGGCCTGCTTTACAGTGCGTTTAATTCACTTCGTGATTCGTTAATTATATTTAGCGGCGTGCCACTTGCACTGACCGGTGGTGTGCTTGCGTTACTATTACGCGATATGCCGCTTTCAATATCAGCAGGTGTGGGGTTTATAGCGCTAAGTGGTGTAGCGGTATTAAATGGTGTGGTTATGCTGTCGTTTATTAAACAATTAAGAGCTGATGGGCTTAGTTTAATCGATGCAATACAAACCGGTGCACTTTCGCGCCTGCGCCCAGTACTTATGACCGCTTTAGTGGCAAGTTTAGGGTTTATTCCTATGGCGCTAAATACTGGCACCGGCGCTGAGCTACAAAGGCCGCTGGCTACGGTTGTGGTTGGCGGGATTATTTCATCAACCTTACTTACGCTATTAATATTGCCTGCACTTTATAAATTAGTGCATGCAAAGTTTAATAGGCATCAAGCAGCTTAGCCAGTTGAAGCTCAATACATAACGTAAAAAGCAGCTGAAATTTCAGCTGCTTTTTGTTGTTAAGTAAACTTTGCAGGTTAATTATATTGAAACAAGTTATCCCAGCGCTCATCCAAAATAGTTTTTGCGTGTTCCAAATTTATTGCGCTATACACATCATTAGTGCACGTTACTAAGCGCATACGCTCCAACTTTTCAAGCGCATCGCTAATTTCAAAATCAAGATCGCACTGGTATTTGCTTTTAAACCAATGCTCTATTTGTTCATCAAGCGTTTGGGCGGTTAAGCCGCTTTCTGATTTTAGTAAAAACGTATACGCAAGCAGCGCTTCTTTTATATCTTCTTCTTCGGCGGCGTCTATAAGGGTGTGAAAAACACCGGCGTTGTTATCAAGGTTTTTAAAGTAGAGGTTATCGCTAAGTGCTTTCATAAATTTAATTTTACGGTTTTTAAACTTACTCCACTCTTTAAAAATAAAGCTGCCAAATACTCCCATGCCAATAGCAAAGGTAATAAAGTGTTGTTGCGTCATTTCTACAGCTTCACTTCTAAAACCACCCCAAAAAGCAAACAGAGCAAGCAATAATAAAATTGATGCACCAAGCTTAGTTATAAGTACCACCGCACCGCCAATTAAAGCCGATGAGCCAATAATTGCTTTATCAATAGGGCGCATGCGTACTTCACTGTTAGGAAATAGCATTTCGAGATCGGCTTTTGGCACATTTTGAAACAGCTTAACTATGGTCGAACTTGGCTCAAACCCTAAAGGCGTTTTATTTTTAGCTTCAAAATAAGCACTATCTTTAAAGCGAATAAACACGGCTACTCGGTCGTAATTAGTAAAGTGCAGCGGCTTTTTACGAAGGCCCCAAAAGCTGGTAATCGTTTCAGTGAGTTGCGACTCGCCACGGCGATAAAATACGACTTCTTCAAAGTCGTCAAATTCAACTTCAAGGCGCACCTTAAATAGCGACTCTTCATTTAATGCATCTTGTAAGTCTTCATTGGTGATCACTTCAAAATTAGCGGCATTAAGCACCTTGGCAAAATCTTTAGCAAACTCACGTTGGCACTGCGCTTTTTGATCAGCCGATACTGGCGCTAATGATCGCGTATCACTATTGGGATCAAAAGGGGCGTAGTTGTTTTTAAGTGATTCAAGTGTTGCGTGGTAATCGTAATGAATAAGGCTTGCTAGTAAATCGCAAAATTGTTTAAACGATGTTTTTTGTGTACTGCTTTTAAGCTCTTCGCTACACATATCGACAATATCTTGTTTTCTAAAAGGAATAAAACGCGCACTTTGCATAAGTTTTTAACTGCTTTGGTAGGTATTTAACTGCATTGACACATAATAAAATATTCTTATGGATATTACTAATTTGTTAACGCAGTAGGGCGTATTGATCATTGGTTGTTGAATTTGCAGCTGTGTGTTTGGTTTTTAGGCAAGGCAGAGCCTATGTAGTGTGGTTATTCCCCATAAATAAGGCGATAACGCAGCATAAATACCAAATGCGCTGCCCTCTGGGTTTTTTCTAGGGACGATTAACTCTTTGTGCCTACATGTATGTAGGTAAGGGGCGTGAGCAGGACGCGGAAGCTTTGCTCGATTTTTACTTATTCTTACATGGATGTAAGCCAGTAGGGTAACGCAGGAGCAGTTACCGAGCCTACTAGGTTACAAACCTCGCGTCGCGATTTAATCTTCCTTGGATTGAACAAATTTCAATCCACAAAGATCAATACGTCCTAAGACCTGTAGATTTACTACACTGTTTTCAGCGTGTATTAACCTAAATATGTAATTATTAGCTCATTGAATAATCTTGTTCTTACTGATAAGTGAAAAGGATTTACTATGGCAATTCAAAAAAAGCTAAAAGAAAAAACGCGTAATTTTATTGACTCTAAGCATATGCTTAGCGGTATTACAGTGGCGTCGTTTTTAGAGTCAACCATAGTTCCTATTCCACTTGAAGCAGTGCTTGTGCCTCTTATGCAGGCTCGTCGAGAAAAGCTATGGCTTATCGCCTTAATGGCGACTTTAGGTTGCATAGTGGGTGCATTGTTTGGTTATGCGTTGGGTTATTATTTATTTGATGCGGTTGGTGATTGGATTATTAATACGTTTTCGAGCCCTGAGCAATTTGAAAACGTTAAGCAGCAAATGCAAGATCAAGGTTTTTGGTTTGTAATAACACTGGGTATTGTGCCCATTCCGTTTCAAATAGCGATGCTTGCAGCAGGCGCGACTAAGTATTCTATTTGGCTATTTTTATTGGCTTCGGGTATCGCGCGTTCTATTCGTTACTTTGGTCTGGCTATTATTGTTTATTATGCAGGTAATGAAGCTGAGCGAATCATTAGTAAACATAAAACTAAAGCGATGATTGGCATTACTATTTTAGTGTTGGGATTGTGGGGATTTAGTACCGTAGTTTAAGTTTAAATTTGAGGGGGATTACGGTTTTCATCTTCGTGATGGTTTTTATTATTGTGCTATAGTTTTCAAATGAAGTACTGAAAAACCTAGCAATTAATATGATTGAAACAGTAAAACTTACCGTTAAACTTTCTAACTTTTATAAAATGCCTTTGATCAATAAAGTTTTAAGTTTAGCTTTATTGATCTATATTGCTATTTTTTCAGCCTACTCCCTAACTAGCTTTCCTCCCTTACAAGTTCAAAACAATGTGTACGGTTTTACTACCGATTTTATTAATTTAGCTGTCATTATATTTCTGTTTTGGATGGTTCAATGCTCTGATCTATCTAAAAAAGCATATATTTTTTCTAGCTTTGGTTTATTACTATGGAGTATTGGTACCACGGCAGACGTGCTTGATGAGTTAGTTGTACAGCCTTACTGGGTAAGTGTTTATTTTGAAGACTTATGTAGAACCAGCGGCATGCTTTTAACTTCTTATGGTTTATTTAAAACTATGCGCTTTGTACAAAGTATTAATAATAGGTTAGCCGCAGAGTTAATAATAGATGACTTAACTAAAGTGCATAATAGGCGCTATTTTTATCGACATGTTAAAAGTGCAAACATTGTATCTTATGTTATTTTAATTATTGATATAGACCATTTTAAGTCTATTAATGATGAGTTTGGCCATGATGTGGGCGACTCAATTCTTCAGCAGTTAGCAACTACATACAATAATGCATTTGAAGGAAACGCGCAGTTTGCTCGCTTGGGCGGTGAGGAGTTTGGAGGTTATTTACCAACAAGTAATATAGAGCAAGTTAGTGAGTTTTGTCAGCAATTAATAGACCTTGCGCACACTATCAATGTTAAAAATACGCGCCATTTAACAGTAAGTATTGGCGTAGCAAAACAAACCCCTAACGAGCCCCTCGATAAAGTCATGAAGCGTGCCGATCAAGCTCTATACGTAGCTAAAAAAACAGGCCGAGATCGTTTTGAAATTGCCCCATAAGCGTTTTAATTATATAAAAACACGTCCTTATTGTTTGCACATTTACTACACTTTTTAACGTTTTCGTAAGGAAATGTCAGTGAGGGTAATGCTTTGTAAATCATGAAATTAAAATAGAATGTTTGGGTCATAATGGGGATATTAATAATAAGGAATAACCTTAATGACTAACTCCCTTTTAAAAGCTGCATTACCCTTAAGTCTAATTACTATTTTGTCGGGCTGCGGCTCTGACGATAGCTCAAGCTCTACAGGTTACATCCAATTGTATAACGGCTCTTACAATAGCCCATACACACGTTTGTTTGTTGAAGAAACAGAGCGCTCAGGCGCTGATTTTGCTGATGTAACTACTCGCCATAACTACAGCACAGACACTTATGATGTAAGTTTTGAGTACCTAGATGCTAACGACAGCTATATAACAATTAGCGATCAAGAAATTTCTATTAAGGGTGACAAAACACAGTTAATAGTAATGAGTGGTAACTTTGATGAACCTACATTTACAGAGCTTAGCGTACCTATTACAAGCGATACGGGTGAGTTTAACTTAGGGTTTTATAATATTGCAGGAGAGGACACTAACTACGATATTTACTTAGCAACTGATGATGGTGTATTTGAAAGCGCGACACTTTTCTCATCAGCTCAATATTTAAGTGAGTTAGATCTGCAAAGCGTTGATGAAGGTTATTACACTATTTATATAACTCAAGCGGGCAGCAGTGATGTTGTGTACGAGTCGTCATCTGTTTATTTATACGATGAAGCAAGTTATGTAGCAATGATCCGCCCAAGTTATGCAACAGAAGAAGGCGGCATTACGCTTGATGTAGTAACCGATAATAACTACGTTACTGAGCTTAAACACCAATCTGCTCTGGGGCAATTACGTTTTATAAATACCGTTGATGACTACTCGCCAGTAAGCTTTTCTGCTACACGCGGTACAACTGTAAACACAACAAATACAGTCGCTAGTGACTCTTATACCGATTATGTTGAACTTTCGCCTAATAGTTACAGCGTAGCGATGTACGACGAAGAAGGTACAAAACTAGCTGATAACTTTTTAATGACGCTAGAGCGCGAGCAAAGTGCGGTGGGTATTTTTTATAACGACGCAGATAACGGTTTACGTATGATGAGCGTTGAAGAAAATCTAACACCAAGCAGTTACAGCCATACGGTATCGGTTGTAAACCTAATTGAAAGCTACGCAGGGCAGTCGGTTTCAGATGTAGATGTGTACTTTACACTTAACGGCGAAACGGTAGACGACACCAGTAACGTAGTCGATGGCCTAGATAAGTATGACCAAGAAGAGCAGGTTGTAGATAACGAAATTTACACGGTTTATGTTGTTTACGAAGACAACGGCCAGCAAATTGTGCTTATTCAACAAAGCGATATGGACTTTACACAAGAGGGTAACTACATATTGATTTTAGAGCATGATGAAACAACAAGCTCTGGTTATAAGATGACCCTAGAGCGCACTATTACCGATAGTGTTGAATAAACCTAAACATATTAAGTAGCATAAAGCCTAAGCACTTTAAGTACTTAGGCTTTTTTATTGAACAAAATTTACCTACTCATTAATAATTAGGTACACTCAGGGCATAATAATTAATAAGAGTGTGCCATGGATGATTTAGTTGGGTTAGCCGTCATAGTAATACTGGTTGTAGTTGCCGGTGCTATTTGCGGCTTAATAGCGCTAGTGCAGTTAAATGCATTAAAACAAGAAGTTGCTGTTTTAAGGGCCAAAATAACACATCTACAAACACATAAATCGATATCGCAAAGTGAACCTCAAAGTGAAGCATCTACGGCTCAGGCAGCGCTTTCAAGATCAGAGCCAATTGCTCATAAAGCACAGCCAAGCTTAACGTCCCAAAACGCGTCGCCACCTGTAATAAATCAGCTATCAGCGCCTCCTAAAAAAGCCAAACCAGCTGAAGCATCAGCCATAGAATTACTATTTAATAAATTGCGCGCAGGGTTTGAAGAGAACTGGATGACCTGGATAGGCGCAATAGCGCTTGCGTTTGGGGGCATCTTTTTAGCTAAATACAGCCTAGAAGCGGGATTATTATCGCCTGTAATGAGGTTGAGTTTAGGCGGCTTATTTGGGCTTGGCCTAATTGCAGCCGCAGCTTATTTACACCATAAACGCATTGTATTTGAAGGCTTTAATAATTACATACCCGCAGCGCTTGCAAGCGGCGGGTTTATTACCTGTTTTGCTTTAACGCTTTTAGCTTACAGCAGTTACGACATGCTGAGCCCTACCGTGGCATTTTTTGCACTGGCAGTTATTGCAATTAGCGCAAGTGCTATGGCGCTTAGGTTAGGCCCGCTATTGGCCGTGCTTGGTATTATTGGCGCTTACAGCGTACCAATATGGGTTAATACAGGCAGCGGTAACTTGTTTACGTTATTTATGTATGTTGGTTTTGTAAGTTTGTCGGCTGCGTTAGTTGCACATAAAGTGCAGCGAGCTTGGTTGTGGTATTTATTATGGGCAGGGCACATTGGCTGGTATTTAGTTGGTTTTACGCTACTTAAAGTTAATACCGTTTGGTTAATGGGGGCATTTGCTTTACTTAGTATTGTAGGGTTAATTGCTATACCGCGCTTAGGTCTAAAACTGAATGTTATTGAACATCGCCCGCACAGTTTAAAACGTTTACTTAAAGTGCTTCCAGATCATGCATTACTACTCGCTTTTATAGCGCCCTTAATATCTACTATGTTGATCAGTCACTTTGATATGCAGTGGCAAGCAATCGGCGTGTTAAGTATTGTATTGGTGTTATTTTTAGTCCTTAAAAATAGCCGTTGGGATATTTGGCAGGGCGTAGCGTTAGTTATTTCAACGCTATTAGTATTAGGCGCTCAGCGCACGCATCTTTCGCCAAATCTATTTGATGACGCCCTCTTTATATTCAAAAATGAGTATGGTTTGGGTTTATTACTCGGGTTGTTACTTACCGCTTTTGGGCTTTATTACGGTAAAAAACAGATTAAGCGTTTAGCGTTTCATATTACGGGGGCATTTAGTGCATTTGTAATGATAGCGACTTTATATACGCATATTCCTAATTCTGCGTTAAGTACTGCATATCCACTTTGGGCCGTTGCATTGTTTGTAGTGGCGGCTATTTTAATAAAGTGTGCGCAACATAATACAACGCTTTTTCAGCGTTTTACTTATTGGGTAGGGGCTAATGCCAATATTACGTTAGCAATTACCATGCTACTAAGTGACAGCGGCCTAACCATTGCACTTGCTGTACAAGTATTACTTATAAGCGTACTTATTAAACGCTATAACGTGCCTATGCCGCATTGGCCTATAAAAGCCTTGGTTGCTGCGTTATTACTGCGCTTAACGCTCGCACCTTGGACACCAAGTTCCGATGCACTTACGGTATTTGGCTTACATTGGAGTATTGTGGTTTATCCGTTATGTATCGCGTTATTTTTTGCCGCAGCTAAGTGCTTTGACTCATCAAAACTTAAAATATGGCTCGAAGGTGCAGCTCTTCATTGTTTAGCGCTTTTTATTACTACCGAAACAAGTTATCAGTTAGTAGGGCATTATCCGCAATTTGATTCACTTAACTTTTACGAACAAATACTCCTTACCTGTAACTGGCTGGCATTAGGGTGTGTGTATTTACACAGAGCAAAACTTGCCGGTACTTTAGCTAAGTTATATAAAGTGGCGGGTTTTGCACTTGCGGGGTTAGCAGGGTTTTTTGCTATTAAAACACTACTTGACGATAACCCATTATTTGAATCACTTTACATAGGTGAGCTGCCAATATTTAACTGGTTATTACTATTGTGGTTAGTTCCTGCAGGATTAACGCTTTGGCTGGCCAAGCTTGTAAAACCAATAAATGCTAAAGCTACGCCATTTATATTGGCCGTTGCAGGTGGCTTTATATTATTGGCAATAAACAGCTTTATTCGTCAGTACTGGCAAGGTCCTTATATTTACTTATCCAAAGGCGCAAGCAATGCAGAGCTTTATAGTTACTCTGTTATTTGGTTAGTATTGGGGGCGGGTACTGTTATTTTTGGGCATTTAAAAAATCAATTATTAATACAAAAAGTAGGCCTGGGCATACTAGCTGCCGTTATTGTTAAAGTGTTTTTAATTGATATGGCTAACTTGGAGGGCTTACTTAAAGCGCTTTCGTTTATTGGATTAGGGCTTTCATTGGTGGGGTTAAGTTGGTTGTTCCAAAAGCTTAGAAGCCGAGTAAATCCAGTTTAATTTTATGAACACTTTATAAAGCAAAGCCCAGTGAAGATACTGGGCTTTTTGTTTTACGCTATTACTTGATAGCTTTTAACTAGAACACTTTTAACTAGATCACTATGTACTGTGATTAAGCAGTGCCTTTAGTTTGCCCGGTTTAATTGGCTTACTTAAATAATGAATATTAGCGGCTTTGGTTTCTTGCTTAAGCTCGGTGTCGCGCACGGCGGTAATTAAAATAGCAGGGACTTGGCTTTGCCAAATTTCGCGCAGGGTTTTAATTAGCGTTATCCCATCGCAGTCATTGCCTAATTGGTAGTCCATTAAAATAACATCGGGTGCACCGTTTTCTTTAGCATGCGCCAGTACATTATCTACGTTATCAAAAAGGGTGTAATTAGCTTGCCACTTTTTAAGTAAGCTTGCCATTGCTGCTAAATTTTCAGGGTCGTCGTCTACGGCAACAATATTAATTGCTGCACGGTTTTCTATTAGGCTGTTTGTAGTACTTTTTTGTTGTACAAACTGCTCGTCACCATAAGGTACCTCAATGCTAAAGCGGCTACCTTTATTTGGCTCAGAATGCACATCAAGCGGCAAACTTAATAAGTCAGCCATACGTTTTACAACACCTAAGCCTAAGCCTACGCCTTTGTTATCGCCCGACTCCACACGGTAAAAGTCGTTAAATATTTTGGCTTGCTCTACTTCGCTAATACCGGGGCCTGTATCCCATACTTCTATTCGTAAATTGTGCTTCCGGTTCCTGCAGGCAATTAATACACGACCATTATCGGTGTATTTAACTGCATTAGAGACCAAGTTTTGAATAATTCGGCGCAGATAGGTTATATCGCTGTGCACAATTTGCTGGTTTGAACGCACACTAAGTTTAAGACCTTTATCACTTGATAAAATAGCGTATTCACTTTGCAGTGGCGCTAAAATATCTTCAATATAAAAGTGGCGAGGGGTAGGGGTCATAGCGCCTTGCTCAAGCTTAGCTATTTCAAGCAATGCCGACATTAAATGCACGGTTGAATCGAGACTGTCGCCTAACTTTTCAAAGCTGTTTTGGTTAGTGCTGTCGAGTTGCTTTTCGTCAATGGCGGCAAGGTATAAACGTGCTGCATTTAACGGTTGTAAAATATCGTGGCTCGCCAGTGCTAAAAAGCGCGTTTTACTGTCGTTGGCTTGCTCTGCTTCTCGTTTAGCTAAAGTAAGTGCTTGCTCGGTTTGTACACGACTATCTATTTGAGCTTGTAAGTCTTTATTAATAGTTTGCACTTCTTGAGTACGTGCTTCTATGCGATTTTCAAGATCCATGTTTACTTCTTCAAGTGCATTTTGCGTACTTATGTGGTTTGTAATATCCGAAAAGCTGGTAACAAATCCGCCATCGGGCAGCGGATTACCAATCATTTCGTATACTTGGCCATTACGACGGTGGCGAATAAAATGATGCGAGCTGCCATATTTTAAATGCTGTACACGTTTTTCTACTTGGCGTTCTATTTCACCAGGGCCACATTCACCACGGTTAGCGTTGTATCTAATAATGTCTTCTATGGGTTGGCCTACTTCTAAAAAGCCTTCAGGGTAGCCAAACATTTCATTGTAGCGTTTGTTCCATGCAACGAGTTTTAAATCTTTATCAACAACTGAAATACCGTGACTTAAATTTTCGAGTGAGGTAAATAACAGATTTTGATTAAATTGCAACGCTTGTGTGGTTTCGTCAAAAAAGTTTACTACTTCCTCAAACGCCATACGTTTACCCGACGATACCGTATGTATTAACGCTTGTGCCGACGATGCACCAAGCACGCCCGTTAATGCGCGTTCGCAGTAAGCTATAAATTCAGGCTCTGGGTGTGCGTTGTTATCACTTAAATGATGGGCGAGTGCGTAATGGGCCAGTACTTGTTGGCTGCGCTGAATACCTAGAAATGTTTGCAGTAGTATTTTAAAGTCGTAAACGGTGGCTTTTACGTCTTTATTTAAGCGCCTTGATAAAATAGCCTGATCTTTAGGGTTAACAAAAGCAGCGGCCTGAATTTTATCAATTAAGCGCTCCTCAGCCCCAAGTGAAAAACTAATATAACAACCAATATTGGCAAACAAAGCTATCAAGGTTCCACGCGTTATAAGCGTTTGTTGCAGCTCGCTATCAAGGGTTGTGCCGGCATCGAGTATTGGCAGCATTAAAAATAGTATCCAGCAAATAAAGCCTGCTACCAAACCCGCATACACCCCATAAGCATGACCTTTTCGCCAATATAAACCACCCACAATAGAGGGTAGCAATTGGGTAACAAGTGAAAATGCGACCAAGCCCATACTGGCCAGTGCGCTACTATGGCCAAACCATTGCTGATAGAAATAGGCCAAAATTAATATGCCTGCAATAGCAAAGCGCCTTACAAGTAATATACGAGACTTATAACTGCTGGTAATTAAGTTACGTTTAAACTTTCTACGCAGCATTAACGGCAATACCACATCGTTTGAAATCATCGTGCTTAATGTAAGCGTTGCTACCACTATCATTGCGGTGGCGGCAGATAGTCCACCTATAAATACAAAAGTGGTTAAGAATGCATTGTCGTTAATTAGCGGTAGGGCAAGTACAAAGCTGTCGGGTGAATAGCCGCTGCCAATTTCAGGATGAATGGCCGCAGTCGCAATAGGTAAAATCATTGCGGCTGTTAGTAGTAAATACAGCGGAAAAGCCCAGCGAGCGGTAAGTAAGTGGCGTTTGTTTTGGTTGTCGACCACGGTTACATGAAACTGGCGAGGCAAACATATAATAGCCGCTGCAGCCATTAAAGACTGGCCAATAAAGTTAAAGCTAAAAAAGTTAAAATCGCTCCAGTGACCCCAAATAGACTCAGTTACTTTGTTCGTGGTGGCTTCGGGTAAATTAAAAAGTGTAAATACTGCAAGCCCCGCAACGGCAATAAGAGCAATAAGTTTGATCATAGATTCAAATGCAACAGCAAGCATTAAGCCAGAGCGATATTCAGTTACATCAACTTTGCGAGTACCAAAAAATATAGCAAATAAAGCCATAATTAGTGTGGCAGAAAGCGCGAGCATATCGCCGGATATTTTATTACTGTTTTGCAAAAGTAAAAAGCTTGTACTAAGCGCTTTTAATTGCAGTGCAATGTAGGGAATGGTTGCCAGTAATGCGATTACAGTAACCATTATTGCTGTAGTTTGACGTTTGCCGTAACGAGCTGAAATAAAGTCAGCAATAGTAGTTATATTTTGTTTTTTACTTACCAGTACCAGCTTACGTAAAAATCCTTGGCCGAATAAAAACAGCAACGCAGGGCCTAATAATATTGGCAAGTAACTCCAACTGCTGGTGGCGGCTGTTCCTACCGAACCGTAATAAGTCCAAGAGGTACAGTAAATCCCGAGTGAGAGTGAATACACAAATGGGTGATGGCTAATACGCTTTGCTAAAGGGGTTGTTTTATCGCCCCAATTGGCAAGCCAAAACAGCACACCTATATAACTTAAAGCAACAATAATGAGTACGGCAGTCATGTTGTTATTAAACCTTATTATTTTAAATAATCCCTCATCCGTATGAGGGATTAACACAATACCAGAACTGAGGTTAAGTGTGAGGGTTGAATTTAAAATAAAACTTTTATTTTATTTATATCTTACTGAATATTAACAGTAAAAATAAAACACCCTTGACATTAGACTAATGTCGCATTAATGACCAACTTATCAATTTAATCATAAAGCCAGCTTACAAAAACAGCCTAAGTAATTGAAATAATATAAAAATATATAAAACACGCTTGAATGATAAATACAGTTTACGTAAACGTTAACAAGCTGTTACGACTATGGTCTCAATTCAATATGTAACCAGCGTTGCTAAATTGGTAAGCGAAGATAAAAAACCACTCATCGCGATATTGCGGTGCTTAAAGGGGAAAACAAAAATGGCTTTTAAAGATGAAGAACAAGCAAAAGCTTATTGGGCAGAAAACATTTCGCTGTTATTTAAACTGTTAGCAGTGTGGTTTGTCGTGTCTTTTGGCTTTGGCATATTACTGGTTGATGTACTTAATGAAGTACGTTTTTTTGGGTTTAAACTTGGCTTCTGGTTCGCCCAGCAAGGCGCGATTTATACCTTTGTTGCTTTGATTTTTGTGTACGTTTTCAAAATGAATACGTTAGATAAAAAATACGGCGTAGACGAATAGGAGCTAAGCAATGGATGTTCAAACACTCACGTTTTTAATTGTTGGTTTAAGCTTTGCGCTTTATATCGGCATAGCAATATGGGCCCGAGCGGGTTCAACCAAAGAGTTTTATGTAGCGGGCGGCGGCGTACCTCCTCTTGCTAATGGTATGGCAACAGCTGCCGATTGGATGAGCGCCGCGTCGTTTATTTCAATGGCGGGTATTATTTCGTTTGCAGGTTACGATGGCAGTGTTTACTTAATGGGGTGGACAGGTGGTTATGTACTATTAGCCATGTGTTTAGCGCCTTACTTACGTAAATTCGGCAAGTTTACTGTGCCAGACTTTATTGGCGACCGTTACTATTCACGTACCGCGCGTTTAGTTGCTATTTTTTGTGCCATATTCATTTGTTTCACTTATATAGCAGGGCAAATGCGTGGCGTAGGCGTGGTATTTTCACGCTTTTTAGAAGTAGAAATTGAAACCGGTGTTTACATTGGTATGGTGATTGTATTCTTTTATGCGGTACTTGGCGGCATGAAAGGCATTACCTACACACAAGTAGCGCAGTATTGTGTACTTGTATTTGCCTACCTTGTACCAGCCATTTTTATCTCGATGATGATGACGGGTCACTTCTTCCCACAAACCGGTTTTGGTGCCACATTAATTGGCAGCGACGGCGTGTACGTACTTGATAAATTAGATGGCTTAAGCGCTGAACTTGGTTTTGCGCAATATACCGAAGGCTCTAAGAGCATGATTGACGTATTTGCTATTACTGGTGCGTTAATGGTAGGTACTGCTGGTTTACCACATGTAATTGTACGCTTTTTCACTGTACCTCGCGTAAAAGACACACGTATTTCTGCTGCATGGACTCTTGTGTTCATCGCGATTGTTTATACTACAGCACCTGCGGTTGCAGCCTTTGCTCGCGTAAACATGGTTGATACTATTAATGGTAAAGACGGTAGCGGTACAGCTTACGCAGAAGCACCAGGATGGATTAAAAACTGGGAACGCACAGGTTTAATTACATTTGATGATAAAAACGGCGATGGCAAAATGTTCTACACGGCGGGTAAAATCACCGATCCGAACAGTGCTAACGAAGTAAATGTAGACCGCGACATTATGGTATTAGCAAATCCAGAAATTGCTAATTTACCAGCATGGGTAATCGCACTTGTAGCTGCCGGTGGTATTGCCGCTGCACTGTCTACAACAGCAGGTTTACTACTGGTTATTTCGACCTCCGTTTCGCACGATTTACTCAAGCGAACCCTCAAGCCCGATATTACCGACAAGCAAGAGTTACTTGCAGCGAGGTTGGCAGCCATGGTCGCTATTGTTATCTCCGCATACTTTGGTATTAACCCGCCTGGATTTGTGGCATCGGTAGTGGCATTTGCATTCGGCTTGGCGGCAGCGAGTTTCTTCCCAGCAATTATTATGGGTATATTCTCTAAAACAATGAACCGAGAGGGCGCAATTGCAGGCATGGTAACGGGTATTGGCTTTACCGCTGCGTATATCATCTTCTTCAAGTTTGTAAGCCCTGAGCTTAATAATCCTGAACATTGGTTTTTAGGTATTTCGCCTGAAGGTATTGGCTTAATTGGTATGATTATTAACTTTGTAGTAGCTGCAGTTGTTCTTAAATTTACTCAAGCTACACCTATTGAAATTCAAGAAATGGTAGAAGGTATTCGTAACCCTAAAGGGTCAGCTGAAGCGCACGATCACTAGGCAACATTTATAGATATAGTAAAAAAATATAAAGCACCCAAAGCCCGACTTTAGTCGGGCTTTTTATTTGTTTAATAAATAAGTACATTAGATTGGTACATCACCATTTAAAGAGCGAATACAATGAGTGTAGAACAACAAGAAATAGCCCAATACGTTTGTTTGCAAGCGCCTTTTACTATGCTTGATAGCAGCGCATGCGAATACTTTGTAAATCATCTTGATATTATTTACCTTACCCGCGAAAACCAAACTCAGTGGTTACAAAGTGAAAACCCTAAACTATTTTTAATTCGCTCTGGTTTGTACGACCTCGTTGATGGCAAGGGCGATGTTGTTACGCGCTTAGCGCAAGGTGACTATTTTGGTTTTCCGTCGCTATTAACCGGTGAGGCAATTCAAAATAGGTTAGAAGTACAAAAAGAGGGGATAGTGTATATGCTCTCTCAAACGCACTTTGATTTTTTACGCAGAGAATATAAATCGTTTGAGCAATACTTTGTACGCGCTCATGCTAACCGGTTGTTGTCATCGCATTATAAAAGTAAGAACGATAGCTGGTCGGAACGTAAAATATCAGAGCTGATGACGCGCACAGCAATTACGCTTACGCCCGATGCAAGTATTAGGCAAAGCGCTAAAAAAATGAAAGAGCATGGCGTATCGTCAATAATGATAACGCAGCACGCGCACTTAGTAGGGGTTGTGACCGACCGCGATTTACGCAACCGAGTACTTGCCGACGAGGTAGATCCACAAGACGCAGTAAGCAGTATTATGACCGCAAAACCTAAGTTTATATTTGAAAATAACCGGGTGTTTTCGGCGCTGCACTTAATGCTTAAATACAATATTCACCATTTGCCCGTGCTTGACGAAAACCATAACCCGATAGGGATGATAACCAGCACCGATTTACTGCGCCAACAAAAAAGTGACCCCGTACAGCTTATTGGGCGCATATATAAAGCGCACACTGTTACTGATTTAAAACGCTACGCTAAAGAAATTCCCGAACTTTTGCGTAGTTTTTCGTACAACATTGACGACATATCGCTAATTGGTAAATTACTCAGTGGTTTAACCGATGCGCTTACATCGCGCCTGATTCACTTATTTCAAGAAGAGCATGGCGCAGCGCCAACCAGCTTTAGTTTTATTTGCTTTGGCTCGCAAGCACGCGAAGAACAAACCCTGCATTCAGATCAAGATAACGGCTTATTACTCCCTAACGACTTAACCACCGAGCAACACGCTTACTTTAAAAGTATGGGGGAGTTTGTATGCGAGAATTTAGTTGAGTGCGGCATTAGGCGTTGCCCAGGTAATATTATGGCAAGCAGTGATGAGTGCCGTATGAGCGTAAACGACTGGAGCGAGCGCTTTTTTAAATGGATAAAAAGCCCCACACCCAATGCAATGCTTAACTGTAAGATATTTTTTGACCTGCGATTTATTGAAGGTTCAAACGCTTTATACACGGCTTTTTGCGAGCAACTAATTCGTATATCGCGTAACGACTTATTCTATGCCGCAATGGCAACCGACATAAGCAGCAACAGCGTGCCAATTGGTTTATTTAATAAATTTAAAACCGAAAAAACAGATCAAAATAATAAATACATAGATTTAAAAAAACGTGGTGTCGTAATTATAAATGACATAGTGCGGTTATACGCTTTAAAAGCGGGTATTAGGCGCGCCAACACACAAGAGCGGTTGGACGCACTACTAAAACATAAACTGATCAGCAAAGAAGATATATACAACCTAAAAGACTGCTGGCGGTTCTTAACGCAGCTTCGTTTGAGTACACAAATAAACGAAGAGGGCTTACCGAGTAATTGCATTAACCCTAATAAATTAAACTCACTAGAGCGCCATCAACTAAAAGAAGCGTTTTACCTTGTTAAACAAGCGCAGCAAGCCGCCGCGTTTAAGTTTGCTCGCGGCAGTTTATAATGATGGATTACTAACATGGTAAAAAAGCTGCTCACTCGGTATTTAAAGCGCCGTAAATTACTAGGCAAAAATGCCTTACAACAACGTTACTTAGTGATTGATTTAGAGCTCACTGGGCTTGATGCAAAACAGCACGAAATTGTATCGGTAGCGTGGGTGATAATAGATAACCAATGTATAAAAATGAGCGAGTCGCAGCACCTTATAAATAAAAACGTAAAAAGCCTTGAGCAAAGTCCTGTTTTTCATGGGATTAGCGATGATGCTATAGCAAAGGGGCTAAGCCTAAACAGTATATTAATGCAATTAAGTAACCATTTTAGCGACTGTATTTTAGTGTTTCATAATGCCATGCTCGACTGGGGGTTTTTAAAAATAGCGCTTAAAAATGCCAATATAACTATACGGCCTAAACTGATACTCGACACACTGCATATTGAGCAAAAGCGCTTACTCCATCATTCAACTGAAATAAAACAAGATGATTTAACCCTTAATGCTTGCCGCACACGTTATGAGTTACCAAGCTATCATTGCCATCACGCACTGACCGATGCACAAGCCACTGCCGAGTTACTGCTAGCGCAGTGCCATCAAATAAGCCGTGGCAAAGAGTTAAAAGTAGGCGAGTTGATGTAGGTTGGCTGTAGGCGGGGCTTTATGCCGCGCGAGATAAACTCCCGCCAACAATAAAGAGTAGTTTACTTTTATTGTTATCCGTATAACTATAGGTACAGTTACGTAATCATTATCTAACTAATCACTTCAAGGACGATCATGAAACTCATCACTGCCATTTTCTTAACCTTATTCCCACTCATCACTTTTGCTAATTCAAGTTTGCCTGCTAATCGCCATATTGCAGTGCAGGGTACTGCAGAGGTATTAGCAAAGCCCGATATGGCTAAGATTTCTTTTGAAGTAATAAGCTTTAAAGACAAATCACTTGATGCAAAACGTGATGTTGATGACCGAGTAAATTTGTTACTTAAAGGTTTAAGCAAGTATGGTGTTAAGGAGACTGATGTTTCTGCTACAAGCCTGTTAACTCATAATGATGACGATATGTTTAATGTCGAGAGCGGTACAGCAATTAATGCAGGATATGTAGCAACAAGAACACTTAAAGTAACATTAAGAAATATTGAAAAAGTGAATGATTTTATCGATTTTGCACTAAGTGTAAAAATTAATGAACTGACGAATATTGAGCTTATGTCTTCAAAAGCCTCGCAGTTAGAAGCTGAAGCAACACAAGGCGCAATAGATAACGCTATAGTTAAAGGGGGTAAGCTTGCCAAAGCATTTGGCGCAGAGATTGGAAAAGTTTACAGTATTAATTCAAATTCTAACCGTTCAAGTTATGGTTATGGCGTAGATGATTTTGAGAGAATAGTTGTGACCGGCTCTAAAGTTACTAGAAATCCATTCGAGCAAGGCAGGTATTTACAAGAAACTATTACATTTAAATCATCAATAAACGTGGTGTTTGATTTAGAGGTAAATGATTAAGTTAAAATTTTCATTTCAAATACATTTTCACAATGTAAGCTGGCTATAAGTTTTTGATTAATTTGAAGGTAGCGATACTATGAGCGATGAAAGCAACACATTAAAAGCACAAACCGAGGCAAAAGTAGCCGCTGGGCGAAAAGGTAATCCTGATTTTATGAAAGGTGTTGATGAAAGTATTGCTCAAGCAAAATCCTTTCAAGAGGGTGCAAATGCACTTAATTTAGCTCAAAGTGCCCCACGCTTTGAGCTGCCGAATCAAAAAGGTGAGCAAGTTTTATTAGAAGAACTACTTGCACACGGACCTGTGGTTATTACTTTTTATCGTGGTAGTTGGTGTCCGTACTGTAATTTACAACTGAAAGCACTGCAGTCACGTTTACCTGAAATTCATGCTTTAGGCGCACAATTGGTGGCTATTAGCCCGCAAGTACCCGATGGCTCAATGAGCGAAAGCGATATAAGTAACATGGATTTTTTAGTGCTGAGTGATCAAAATGCCGATGTAGCAGCAAGCTACGGCGTAGCATGGCAAGTGCCCACATTTTTACTCGAGCATATGCGAGTAGACCGAGGCCTAGATTTAGAGTCGGTTAACAATGGCAATAGTAGTGTTTTACCGATCCCTGCCACCTTTGTTTTAGATAAACAAGGTAAAGTGACTTGGCGTTATGTTGATGTTGATTATCGTACTCGTTCTGAGCCAGAAGATATAATTAACGCTTTGAAAAATTTAGTATAAAAAACTTAATTTTAAAAGTCAGACCCCTTGAAGAGCTTGCAATGCCTAAGCTCTTCAACGTTAATTTAAAGTTTCTAATGCTTCCCTCTTATAATCAGATGCAAGGTCGATTACAATACAGACATCTAAAAGGCGTATTGCCTTTATCTGCACGCTAAAAGAGTGGATTTTATATTTCATGGCAATCAAACTTGCAATTAATGGTTTTGGTCGTATTGGTCGAAATATTGTCCGCGCGTTATACGAGTCTGGTTTGAGCGACGATATAAAAATTGTTGCGATTAACGAACTTGCTGATCCTGAAGCTATTGCTCATTTATTAAAATACGACACATCCCACGGTCGTTTTTCTTTTCCTGTAAAACTTGGTGAAGACACCATTAGTGTTGCAGGCGATACCATTGCACTTTTTTGTGAAGAAAACCCAATTGAATTACCTTGGCAAACGCTCGATGTAGACGTTGTACTTGAATGTACGGGTGTTTACCACTCGCGTGAACATGCGCAGTTACATATTACCGCAGGTGCTAAAAAGGTGTTGTTTTCGCATCCGGCCGATAACGATGTTGATGCTACGATTGTGTATGGCATTAACGACGATGAGCTTAAAAGCGAGCACACAATTGTTTCTAACGGATCGTGTACAACTAACTGTGTTGTGCCGGTTATTAAAGTATTAGATGATGCATTTGGTATTGAGTCGGGCGCTATTACAACGATTCATGCGTCGATGAACGATCAACAAGTGATTGATGGTTATCATCATGATTTACGCCGTACTCGCGCTGCAAGCCAATCAATTATTCCAGTTGATACAAAGCTCGCTCGTGGTATAGACCGTATTTTACCTAAATTTAAAGGCCGTTTTGAAGCCATCGCCGTACGTGTACCTACTATAAATGTCACGGCAATGGATTTAAGTGTAACGGTTAATACCGATGTAGATTTAAATGCAGTAAATAATGCACTTAAAGCACAAGCAAAAGACCGCTTAGAAGGTATTTTAAGTTATACCGAAGAGCCCCTTGTATCGGTTGATTTTAATCACGACCCACATTCTTGTATTATTGATGGCACACAAACACGTGTTAGTCACAAACGACTGATAAAGTTATTAGTATGGTGTGATAACGAATGGGGTTTTGCTAATCGTATGCTCGACACAGCGCGTGCTATGATGGCAGTGAATAAGTAATTTATTAATATAATAATTTTAAACGTATTTTTCAGGTTCAGTATCGTTAACTAAGGAGATGTTCATGTCGGTCATAAAAATGGCAGATTTAGATTTAAACGGCAAACGCGTATTAATTCGTGAAGATTTAAATGTACCAGTTAAAGCAGGTAAAGTGACGTCAGATGCGCGTATTCGTGCAGCACTACCTACTATTAAACTAGCCCTT
Organism: Pseudoalteromonas sp. SR45-1; assembly: GCF_014163655.1. Taxonomy (NCBI): domain Bacteria; kingdom Pseudomonadati; phylum Pseudomonadota; class Gammaproteobacteria; order Alteromonadales; family Pseudoalteromonadaceae; genus Pseudoalteromonas; species Pseudoalteromonas sp. SR45-1. Next base: position 182,364 of record NZ_JACJDR010000005.1, read on the forward strand.
GAGAAAGGCGCTAAAGTAATGGTTATGTCACACCTTGGCCGTCCTACGGAAGGGGAATACGATGAAGCGTTTTCGCTTGCACCTGTAGCTGATTACTTAAACGATGCCCTAGAGCAAACTGTACGTTTAGAAAAAGATTACCTAAACGGTGTTGATATTGCTGATAACGAAGTGGTTGTTTTTGAAAATGTGCGCTTTAACAAAGGCGAGAAGAAAAACGACGAAGCGCTATCTAAGCAACTAGCAGCAATGTGTGATGTATATGTAATGGATGCATTTGGTACGGCTCACCGTGCACAAGCGTCTACCCATGGCGTTGGTTTATTTGCTGATGTGGCATGTGCAGGTCCATTGTTATCGGCTGAGCTTGAAGCGTTAGGAAAAGCACTTGATAATCCAGCGCGTCCATTAGTAGCGATTGTTGGTGGTTCTAAAGTATCTACTAAGCTTACCGTTTTAGATTCACTTTCTAAAATTGTTGACCAATTAGTTACCGGCGGCGGTATTGCAAATACCTTTATTGCTGCATCAGGTAGCCCAGTTGGTAAATCGCTTTACGAACCTGATTTAATGGATGAAGCGAACCGTTTATGTGCAGCAGCGATTGCTAATAATGGTGAAATTCCGGTACCGACTGACGTAGTGGTTGGTAATGAGTTTTCTGAATCTGCTGTAGCTACACTTAAAGATGTAAGCGAAGTAACAAGCAATGATATGATTTTTGATATTGGCCCTGATACAGCGAGCAAGCTTGCAAAAATTATTGCAAATGCAGGCACTGTTGTATGGAATGGTCCAGTTGGCGTGTTCGAGTTTGACCAGTTTGGTAATGGTACTCGTGCTATTGCACAAGCAATCGCTAACTCAAATGCGTTTTCAATTGCGGGTGGTGGTGATACCTTAGCCGCAATCGATAAATACGGCATTGCCGATAAAGTATCTTATATTTCTACTGGTGGTGGTGCGTTCTTAGAGTTTTTAGAAGGCAAAAAACTTCCAGCAGTTGAAATGCTAGAGTCGCGCGCTAAGTAATTTTAGTGGCGTAAGGTGAGGGGGTAATAGCCCTCACCGACAATTAATTACTAAATACCTCTCACCCTAATTTAGTCGTTAATTTAGACGGAATATTACTGCAAAGCAGTGGTTTTTCGTGGCGTTGTTATAACGCCAAACTAACACATCCGTTCAAACTAGATGGTAGGGAACTACTGTCGATAAATTGGAGAATACCCAATGGCTTTAATCAGTATGCGACAACTTTTAGATCATGCAGCAGAGCATGGTTACGGCGTACCTGCTTTTAATGTTAACAATCAAGAGCAAATGCGCGCAATAATGGAAGCGGCTGACAAAACAAACAGCCCAGTAATCGTTCAGGGATCAGCTGGTGCACGTGCTTATGCTGGTGCTCCATTTATTCGTCATATGATTTTAGCAGCCGTTGAAGAATGGCCACATATCCCAGTTGTAATGCATCAAGATCACGGCACATCGCCAGGTGTGTGTCAGCGTTCAATTCAGCTTGGTTTTTCATCAGTAATGATGGATGGCTCGTTAATGAGCGACGGAAAAACCCCTTCAAGCTACGAATACAATGTAGAAGTAACGCGCGAAACTGTTGCGATGGCGCATGCCTGTGGCGTATCGGTTGAAGGCGAGCTAGGTGTACTTGGTTCACTTGAAACAGGTGAAGCTGGCGAAGAAGATGGCGTTGGCGCAGAAGGGTTATTAACAACTGATCAAATGCTAACAGACCCTGAAGAAGCGGCTGATTTTGTAAATAAAACACACGTTGATGCACTTGCAATTGCTTGCGGTACTTCACACGGTGCTTATAAATTTACTCGCCCACCAACAGATGACATTTTAGCGATTGATCGCATTAAAGCGATTCATGCCCGTATTCCTAACACGCACTTAGTGATGCATGGCTCATCTTCAGTTCCTCAAGAATGGTTAGAAATTATTAATCAGTACGGTGGCGAAATTCCAGAAACTTATGGTGTGCCAGTTGAGCAGATTGTTGAAGGCATTAAGTTTGGTGTTCGCAAGGTAAATATTGATACCGATTTACGTTTAGCATCTACCGGTGCAATTCGCCGTCATATGGCGCTTAACCCATCTAACTTTGATCCACGTAAATACCTAGCTGAAGCTACAAAAGCAATGACAGAGATTTGCGTTGCACGCTATAACTCGTTTGGTACTTCTGGTCAGGCTAGTAAAATTAAGCCAATTTCACTTGATGAAATGCACCTTAAATACTTAAGCGGCGAACTAGACCCTAAAATTAGATAATAGATCAATTTATAATTGATCATTTTTAGGGCCTGTTTATCTTTCGAGGTTGAATTTGCAGCAGTATGTTTGGTATTTAGGCAAGGCAGAGCCTATGCAGTGTGGTTATTCCCCATAAATAGGCGATAACGTGGAATAAATGCCAAACATGCGCTGCCCGAAGGGTTCTGCTTAGGGGCAATTTACTCTTTGTTGCCTACATGGATGTAGGTAAGGGGCGTGAGCAGGACGCGGAAGCTTTGCTCGGTTTTTACTTAGCCCGCTAGGTTACAAACCTCACGCCGCGATTAAATCGCCCCTAGATTGAACAAATTTTAATCCAGAAAGGTCAACAGGCCCTAAGCCAGTAACTTTGTTGCTGGCTTTTTTAATGTCAGCCCTTTTTATATTACAGATTACGGTTTTTTGATCAGATCACTGCATTACCAACGCGGAATTTTGGGATCACGCATTTACTAACACAGCCTTTTTCGGATCATTACTTTACTAAGCCAAATACACTTTAATGCTATATATGGGTTCTGAGATAATTTGATCGTTATTTATTTGTACAAACAATCAACAACTTATGGCTTTGACTAGGTACAACTCTGATCTGAGGGTTGATCGGCTTGGTAAAAATCTGATCCTTTATTTGGAGCTTAGTAAAATTTAGATCTATTTTTAAACGTATTGTTTGTTACACAGGCGGGTTTGTTGATTTTAAAATGGCTTTAAAGCTACTTTTAAACGATCGATCTGTAAAAATGTCTTGGTTAGTAAAACAATGATCCCAGCTAGTTTGATATTGTTTAGTGGTTTAAATAGCGATACAAAAAAGATAATTTCAAAAAGTTAGCTATTACATAAATTTATCGTAAATCTCTTTTTATTACGTTAAATATTAAAAAGGTTTTAAAAATATGACGTTAATGAGGTTTTTTGTCACTAATTTGTGTTTTTTTTACCACCATTTTAATTTACACGTTACACTTTCATAAAAATGTCATACTTAGTCATAATAATGAAAACTAATTCGATAGCGTAAGAGATAAATTGGAATGTCACGTAAAGTACTAGTCGTAGATGACGAAGCTCCTATCAGGGAGATGTTGGTTTTTGTTTTAGAGCAAAATGGATTTCAAGCAATTGAAGCAGAAGATTACGACTCTGCTATTGCAGCTATGGTTGAACCTTACCCAGATATGGTTTTACTTGATTGGATGTTACCAGGTGGAAGCGGCATTCAAATTGCTAAAAAGTTTAAGCAAAACGAACACACCCGCCAAATCCCAATTATTATGCTTACAGCTCGCGGCGAAGAAGAAGACAAAGTACGCGGCCTTGAAGTAGGTGCAGATGATTACGTCACTAAGCCGTTTTCTCCTAAAGAGCTTATGGCACGTATTAAAGCGGTTATTCGTCGTGTATCGCCAACCTCATTAGAAGAAGCTATTGAAGTACATGGCCTGCGTTTAGACCCTATTTCGCATCGTGTTACCTCAGAAGGTAACGAGCTTGATATGGGGCCAACCGAATTTAGATTACTGCACTTTTTTATGACTCACCCAGAGCGTGTTTATAGCCGTGAACAACTGCTTGATCATGTGTGGGGAACTAACGTTTACGTAGAAGATCGCACTGTTGATGTGCACATTCGTCGCCTGCGTAAAGCAATTGGCCCACTTGGACATGACCGTTTGGTGCAAACAGTACGTGGCGCTGGGTATCGTTTTTCAAGTAAGCTGTGATCAGCTTAAAACTTAGCTAATGTGTAAAATACGCATGTATTACTACTCTAAGGTAAAGTGAGTGTATGTATCGAGTTGTTAATAAACAGGCGTTAGTTAAACGCCTGTTTATCTATTTTTTACCCTTACTATTAATTGGTGTGCTGGTTGGCGCGCCATTTTTGCTTTTATTTTTAGGATCTTTTTCCCTCCTTATTTGGCACTACCATCAACTTTATCGTTTGAGCGATTGGCTACTTAATCAACGCAGCTTTAATCCGCCAGAGGGTGAGGGTGCATGGGAGCAAGTGTTCGAAGGTATTTATCATCTCCAGCACCGTAATCGTAAAAAACGTAATGAGCTTGCAGATTTAATTCGTCGCTTTCGCGATGGTGCTGAAGCGGTACCTGATGCGGTTGTGGTATTACAAAACGATTTAAGTATTGTGTGGTGTAATCAATTAGCCCTTAAAGTGCTTGGTTTGCAGTGGCCTACCGATCATGGTCAGCGCCTTGATAATTTAATTCGCGAACCTAAGTTTGCTAAATACATGCACAAAGGCGAATTTGACGAGGCGCTTGAGCTGGATAACGGTCACAGTATTGAGCAGGTGCTTGAGTTTAGGGTAATGCCATATGCAAGTACGCAACTTATGGTTGTGGTACGTGATGTAACGCGCTTAAAACAGCTTGAACAGATGCGTAAAGACTTTGTAGCCAATGTGTCGCATGAACTACGTACACCGCTTACAGTGGTTACAGGGTATCTTGAGATGATGGATGGCGACATGATGCCGCCGCCAGCAATGTGGAACAAAGCGCAAAATACCATGCTTGAACAATGTAAGCGCATGGATAGCTTAGTCAGCCAATTATTATCGCTTTCGCGTATTGAAGGTGCACGGCGCCAAGACAACGATAAAGCTATAAATGTACCGCAATTACTTGGTTATATTCACACTGAAGCAAACTCAATTAATCAAGACAAAGGCCACGAACTTATTTTTGATATTGATAAAACCCTTGATATTAAAGGCTCTGAGGATGAACTGCGTAGTGCGTTTTCTAATTTAGTATTCAACGCGATTCATTACACAAAACCAGGCGGTAAAGTAGAGGTATGCTGGCAGCGCAAAAACAATAAAGCGTGTTTTAGTGTTACCGATAATGGTGATGGTATTGCGCCTGAGCATATTAACCGATTAACTGAGCGTTTTTATCGTGTAGATAAAGCTCGCAGTAGAACAACAGGTGGCTCAGGCTTGGGGCTCGCTATAACAAAACATGTGTTAACTCGCCATGATAGTAAATTAAATATTCGTAGTGAAGTTAACAAAGGATCGTGTTTTTCTTTTGAGTTTTCAATAGATAAGATAGTTTCGCTGACTAAATAATTAAGCTAATAGGTCAAGTCATAAAAGTGTCATTTAAGAGTAATGTAACTGTCATGTACTCACTTTAGAGTGGGCAGCAGTTAGAAAATGGAACGAACAAACCGGAGAACTCTACATGAAATTTAAAAACTTAGTTGCCGCAATGGGTGTGGCTGTTACAACTTTCGTATCTGCACAAGCAGTTGCTCTAGACCAAAATATTCCTGAGTATCAAAAAATTAGTGGTGTTTCAGGCAACTTTTCATCAGTAGGTTCTGACACTTTAGCCAACATGATGACGTTTTGGGCTGAAGAGTACAAACGTATTTACCCAAATGTAAATATTCAGATTCAAGCAGCAGGTTCTTCTACTGCTCCACCGGCACTTACCGAAGGTACAGCTAACCTAGGTCCAATGAGCCGTAAAATGAAATCTAAAGAAATCGAAGCGTTCGAAAAACGTTACGGTTACAAGCCAACAGAAGTTCGCGTAGCTATTGATGCACTTGCTGTATTTGTACATAAAGATAACCCAATTGAAGGTCTTCGTATTGACCAAGTAGATGCTATCTTTTCATCTACTCGTAAATGTGGCGCACCAGAACAAGTTAACCGTTGGAGCGATGTTGGTCTAACAGGTGATTGGGCAGCTAAAGATGTGCAACTTTACGGACGCAACTCAGTATCAGGTACGTATGGTTACTTTAAAAAGAAAGCACTTTGTAAAGGTGATTTCCGTAATAACGTAAATGAGCAACCGGGTTCTGCATCAGTAGTACAGTCAATTTCATCTTCATTAAATGCAATTGGTTACTCAGGTATTGGTTATAAAACATCGGGCGTACGTACAGTACCGCTAGCTAAAAAAGGCGATAACTTTGTTGATGCAACACTTGATAACGTTGCACAAGGTAAATATCCATTATCTCGCTTTTTATACCTTTATGTGAATAAGCACCCAAACAAGCCGTTGTCTCCAATGGAAGCGCAATTCTTAAAAATGGTACTTTCAAAAGATGGTCAGCAAATTGTAGAAAAAGATGGTTATGTACCACTTTCTGCAAAGCTAGTAGAAACAGAACTTAAGAAGCTTGGTTTAAATTAATAAACTATAAGCAATAAAAAACCGCTCATTGAGCGGTTTTTTTGTGCCTAAAACTAAAAACTTTAAGGAATTAAATATTACCTAATTTTTCGGCTTGTGCTTTACATTGATTATAGCTCTCAATACATTTGCCAGAGCATACTTGTTGCTTTAAGCCCTCAGCAGTTGTTTGCTGTTCACAACTACTTTCACACTGGTAGTTTTGTTGAGCACACTGATTCATTTCAGGGTTTTCAACTTGGTTTTGACAACCTGCCAATAGTGCAAAAGTAAGGGCGACTACGCTTGTTTTTATTAAAGTGTGCATGCTTCTTATCCTTAAAATGGAGTCGCAATAATATTAAATTTCGACTTGGATATTGTCGATCAATCTAACACCACCAAAATAGGCTGCGGCTAAAATAACAAATTGAGTATCTTCGATTGTAGCAGTTTTTAATGTATCTCGTTGAGCAATCTCAAAATAGTCTGGTTTTAGGCCTGCTTTCTCTAAACTTTGTTTAGCTAAGCTTTCAAGTTTTACAAAGTCTTTCTCGCCACTTTTAAGTTGCTCAGCGCACGTATTAAGGGCTTTAAATAATACGGTTGCAGTCGCTTTTTGATCATCAGATAAGTAACCATTACGTGAGCTCATAGCAAGGCCAGAAACTTCTCGCATTGTAGGTACACCAATGACTTCAACCGGAATTGATAAGTCGCGTGCCATAGTTTTGATTACTTGTAGTTGCTGAAAATCTTTTTCACCAAAGCAGGCGTAATCTGGTTGCACTAAGTTAAATAACTTAGTTACGATTGTTGCAACACCTCTAAAGTGACCTGGACGTGAGCCACCGCAATAGCCTAATGAAATGTCAGGTACATCTACAAAGCTTTGTGCACCCAGTCCGTTAGGGTAGATTGTTTCTACACTTGGGGTAAATACAATATCAGTGCCTAGTTCAGCAAGGCCTTGTTTGTCTTCGTTTAGCGTACGAGGATAGTTATCTAAATCTTCGTTAGCACCAAATTGCATTGGGTTTACAAAAATACTTACAACGACTTTGTCGGCCAAGTTTTTTGCTTTTTCTACTAGCGAAAAATGCCCACGGTGCAAGTTGCCCATTGTTGGCACAAGCGCCACGCTAAGACCTGCTTGGCGCCATGCTTTAATTTGACTACGTAACGATCTGATTTCAGTTATTGATTGCATTATTTAAACTCATGTTCAGCGCTTGGAAATGCGCCACTTTTAACATCTGTACAATACTTTTGAACGGCTGCAGGCATATTGCCTGTTTCGAGCAAAAAGTTTTTAGAAAATTTAGGAATGTAACCTGCCGAAATACCAACCAGGTCATGCATTACCAGTATTTGGCCGTCAGTTAAGCTGCCTGCACCAATACCAATAGTTGGGATACTTAAAGCGTCTGTAATGCGTTTTGCCAGGGCACTTGGAATACACTCAAGTACTAATAATTGCGCGCCAGCAGCTTCAAGTGCTTTCGCATCATCAATCATTTTTTGTGCTTTATCTTCTTCGCGACCTTGTATTTTAAAGCCACCAAATACATGAACTGACTGTGGTGTAAGGCCTAAATGCCCGCAAACTGGGATACCTTGTTGAGTGAGTGCTTTAATGCTCTCGTAAAGCCACTCTCCGCCTTCAAGTTTAATCATGTTTGCGCCAGCGCGCATAAGCTCAGCTGCATTTTTACAGGTATCACTAACGCTTGAGTAGGTCATAAAAGGTAAGTCAGCAATTACAAATAATTCGCGACTACCAGCGCGTACACAGCGGGTATGATATGCAATATCTTGATTTGTTACGCCAAGGGTGTCATCGCCGCCTTGTAGTACCATGCCCAATGAGTCGCCCACTAAAATAACTTCAACGCCGTTATCATGAAATAACTTTGCAAAACTAGCGTCGTAGGCTGTTAATGCAGTAATTTTGTTATTTTCTGCTTTCATTTTATTTAAAGTAGAAACGGTTATTTTAGACATAATATCCTCGCAGGCAAAAGCCTAGGTTAATTACAGAGGTAATTGTTGTAAGTCGTTGAGCGGTAAGTTATTTGCAATGGTTTTTAATGCAATGCCGCTAGGTAAAATAAGTTCAGGTGCAAGCTCTAATAGTGGGTAAACCACAAACTCGCGATCACTCAAACCATAATGAGGCACGGTTAAGCGCGCCGTATTTATAATTTGATCATCAAATAATAGGGTATCGATATCAAGTGTGCGTGGACCCCAACGCTCAGCTTTTCTTACTCGACCATGCTCAAGCTCAATGCTTTGTGTTAAATCAAGTAATTGCTCTGGATCAAGGGTCGTTTTAATACAGGCTACGGCATTGATATAGTCTGGTTGATCTTGTGGGCCCATAGGCTTACTTGCATAGTAATGCGATACGTTTACAAATTCACAATTAGGCAGCTTTTTAAGCGCAATTATCGCGTTATCAAGCTGCTCTTTTGGTGAGTTTAGGTTGGCACCTAAACCCAAATAAACACAATGCATGTTATTACTCAGTTGGCTTTTTAGTAGGGCGACGGCGCTTTCGCGGCTTAGGGCCACCTTGATGGCCTAAGCTTTTAACCATCTCTTTTTGGCCGTTTATATCTTTACTTAAGTATTGTGTCCACCACTGAGCAAGCTCTGTATGCTGTGTTTCGCCTGCATCTACGCGTAATAATAAAAAGTCGTAAGCGGCTTTAAAGCGAGGCTGTTGCGTTAGCCTGTATGCACGTTGGCCAGCACGTTTATCTAAGCGGTGCTGAATATGCCAAATATCGCGAGCACCTAAAGTAAAGCGCTTAGGAACAGCTATATGCTGTGAATTATCGCTTAGTACTTTATTCATTGCTTGTGCGAAAGCATCGTATTCAGATAATTGCTCTTGGCTTTGAATTTTTTTAGTGCGCTCAAGCAGTGGGAACCAAAGTAGGGCAGCAAAAATAAACGCCGGTGTTACTTTTTTATCGGCATTAATACGCTTGTCGGTATTTTGAAACATTTGCTGAATAAGCGTGTGCTCTAAGCCACTTGGGTTTTTATCTAAAATTTTATCAAGTTCAGGAAAAAGTGAGCGGAATAAGCCGTATTTACGCAGCATTAAAAAGTTAGCTTCGGCCTTGCCGTTTAAAAACAGTTTAAGAATTTCTTCAAATAAACGAGCTGGCGGAATGTTATCAAGCAAGCTTGCAAGCTCGCTAATTGGCTTTTCACTTTTAGGCGCAATGCTCATATCAAGCTTAGTGGCAAAACGTACTGCACGTAACATACGAACAGGGTCTTCGCGGTAACGCGTTTCAGGATCGCCAATAAGCTCGATTTGTTTAGCTTTAATTGCCGCTAAGCCGTTGGCGTAATCGTGAATACTAAAATCTTTAATTGAGTAATAAAGCGCATTGATTGAAAAGTCGCGGCGCTCTGCATCTTCTTCAATACTGCCAAATACGTTATCACGTAGTAGTTGGCCCTCATTGCTTGATTGGCTTATTTGATTTTTGTCTTCTTGCGCTTCGTGGTGGCCACGCATTGTTGCCACTTCGATAATTTCACGGCCAAATACAATGTGTGCTAGACGAAAGCGACGACCTATCAGGCGACAGTTTCTAAATAGTTTTTTTACCTGATCTGGAGTTGCATTAGTAACTACGTCAAAATCTTTTGGCTGTTGGCCTAACAATATATCGCGAATACAACCACCAACAAGGTAGGCATCGTAGCCACCGTCTTTTAAGCGGTATAATACTTTGATTGCATTTGGGCTAAATTGTTTGCGAGAAATACCATGCTCACCACGAGTGACAACAATAGGTTCACTGCTTACAGAAGCGCTTTCGGCACTGGTATTCGGGCCGATTATTTGTCGGCAAAATTGAAAAAGCTTGGAAATAATAGTCTGTCTCCTAGAAGGTGTGATTGACTCTGCATCGCAATCAAAAGTTACAGCAAATAGGGCGGTTATAACCCAGTACAAGCTGTTTGACGTAATTAGCATATATTTAGGCGGCTATCATATACCAGCAGGGTTTAAAAATTAAGTTGATGTGTTGAAATTAAGCCGTTTTTAGCTATTTTATTTACTTAAATGTGTAAATTGGACTTTCTGGCTATGTGGATGTTGAGAAATTTGTATTTCGGATACTTGGGGGACCTGTTTTAAGCTAAAGTTTTTAATTCCCCAATCGATTAATTGTTCTATATTTAAGTCGCTTAAATCAGCTATAACAGGTAGCCCTAAAAATTCAAAAGCGCTAATTAAAGCAGGCTTTGGATTTTGCTTACAAATGGCGGGGGCATAATTTTGTTTAGATAGTTTAAAACCGGGTTTGGCAACCGCTAAAGGTAAATGAGCAAATTCAGGTACAGGGCTGTCGAGTTGTTTAAACAAACTAATTTGCCGAGCTGTTGGCTCAATTAAATCTGCGCCTCTTACGATTCGATTTATCCTTTGATCGATATCATCGACGACCACAACAAGTTGATATGCAAATAAACCGTCACTGCGTTTAATTAAGTAATCTTCGTGGGATAATGCACTATTTACCGATATATCACCTTGAATTAAATCACTAAATTGAGTCGTTGGATGTTGCTGAACTAAACGAAGTGCGCCGGATTGAGTATGATGATTAAGTGCTTTGCAATGCCCCTGATAAATACCGCCAATGGCTTTTATTTGCTTGCGAGTACAGGTGCAACCATAAACAAGGTTTTGTTCTAAAAGTGAGTGGGTAATATCTTGATATAAAGACAGACGCTGCGTTTGATATACAACAGGTTCATCCCAGTAAAGGGCGTAGGCTTGTAAGGTATTTAGAATATCGGAGTCGGCGTTTTTAACCACGCGCGTAGTGTCAACGTCTTCAATACGAACTAACCATTTTCCTTGATTAGCTTTTGCATCTAGGTAGCTACCCACAGCCGCTACAAGTGAGCCAAAATGTAATGGCCCAGAAGGAGACGGTGCAAAACGACCGCGATATTTACGCATAGGCGCAGTAACGGCTGTAGGAGACATAACTAACTAATAAGTTTTAATTAGCCGCGTCCAGATTGCTTTTCTTTGATTTCTGCAAGTGTTTTACAGTCTACGCATAAATCGGCAGTAGGACGTGCTTCTAAGCGACGTATGCCAATTTCGATGCCACAAGACTCACAAAAGCCAAAATCATCTTCTTTAATCAAATTAATTGTTTTTTCAATTTTTTTGATTAATTTACGTTCGCGGTCACGAGTACGAAGTTCTAAAGAGAATTCTTCTTCTTGTGCAGCGCGGTCAACTGGGTCAGGAAAGTTAGCAGCTTCGTCTTGCATGTGCGATTTAGTACGATCAACTTCGTTACGTAAATCGTTACGCCAAGTCTCTAAAATTGCTCTAAAATGAGCACGTTGTGCATCATTCATGTACTCTTCGCCTGGTTTTTCTTGGTATGGTTCTAAACCGGCTTGAGCCAATAAACCATGTTTCTTTTGGTCTGGCATAACTCTCTCCTAAATCCTTAATTTAATGCCTCAGCATTAGCCGGCGGTATAAATAACAGAATCTTATACCCTAGGCAAATTTATTTTTAATTAATCGAATTAGCTTCAACCATGCTTACTGAGTAAAAAAGTGTATTAATAGTTTATTTACACTTTTAATTAATTCACATATTCGCTTTCTAAAACTTGCCTTGTTATATGGGCAAAAGCTTCAAAAGCAAGTTAATTTTTATAATTCACTTTTTACCACTTTTTATAATTAGAGTGCTTTGTAAATTACGCTTAGTTCAATCTCTTGGTTTATTACACTATTCTATAAATGCTATTCTTTTATGAAGTAAGACTCCATTAGCTGAAATTTTGGCTTTGTATGCTAATACTTCAACACCGGCTATTATTGCTTGGTTTAATAACGTGGCGTATTTTTTATCAATATGCGCAGCTGCACTTACGGTATTTATTCCCTCATGCAAAACAGCGAACAGTAATACTGCTCGGTGGCCTTGTTCGATCATTTCTATTAGTTCGCGAATATGCTTTTGTCCACGCACTGTTTGCGCATCAGGAAAGTAGCCTTGCCCGCTTTGTGGTGTATCTTCGCTTAATAATGTGACTGATTTAACTTCTACATAACAATTGGGCTTATTTTCGTCTGTGAGTAAAAAGTCGATACGACTGTTTTCGCTGCCGTACTTAACTTCGCTTTGCAATTGACTGTAGTCGAGTAGCTCGCTTATCACATTATTGTTTATTGCTTCTTCAACTACTTTATTAGCCACCGCTGTATTTACACAAATAAGCTGCGATAAGTTATTTTGCGTAAGCTCTAATGAATGCGGGTATTTTCGTTTTGCGTTATCGCTCGTTGAATAAAAAGCAGTAAAGCCTGGCTCAGCGCATCCCGTCATTTTACCTGTATTTGCACAGTGGGCGGTAAATTCGCTGCCATCACTTAATTGTAAATCAGCTAAAAAGCGTTTGTAGCGCTTTAATAATATGGCTGGTTGCAGCGCTGGCGTGTACTTCATAATAACTTCCAAAGCGTAAACACTGCTCAGCAGTGTGATTTATGTTATTTATCTCAAGCTGTTGGGAACTTAAGCGCTCTATAGTAAACTCGGTGGCACATTTAAGTGCAAGGGAATTCTAACATGAGTGAAAAATTTGTTGTTCAACTAAGCGAACAAGCAGCAGCGAGTCTTTGGGGCGATAATGCGTCATTGTCTTTTAACGAGCGCGGTGCAACTGTTCATTTATCTGAGCAAGACACATTAAAAAATGTTCAAAAAGCAGGCCGTACTATTGCAAGCCAAGGCGTTAAAAATGTTGAATTAGCAGGTGATACTTGGTGTACAGAAAGCCAGTGGGCTTTTTACCAAGGCTTTGTAACACCAAAATCATTAAACGGTGTTGAGTTTGTTGATAACGCACAATCAGATATTAAAGAACTTGCTCACTTAAAAACGTCAGCAATTTGGGCACGTGAAATGGTTAACGGTACTGCCGATGACATATACCCAGAAAGCCTAGCTGAAAAAGCAGCTGAGTTTATTCAATCATTAGCGCCTGAACATGTAAGTTACCAAATTATTAAAGGTGATGCGTTACTAGAACAACAGTGGATTGGTATTCATGCAGTTGGTCGCGGTAGTGTTCGCCCACCAGTATTGCTTGAGCTTGATTACAACCCAACAGGCGACGAAAATGCACCAGTAAGTGCTGCGCTTGTAGGTAAAGGTATTACGTTTGACTCAGGTGGTTACTCAATTAAATCAAGCGAAGGTATGCTTGGTATGAAGTGCGACATGGGCGGCGCTGCAACAGTAACAGCAGGTTTAGCATTGGCTATTAACCGTGGTATTGAAAAACGTATTAAGCTGTTTTTATGTTGTGCTGAGAACTTAATTTCGGGTCATGCATACAAATTAGGTGACATTCTTACTTACAAAAATGGCACAACAGTTGAAATTGTAAACACGGATGCTGAAGGTCGCTTAGTACTTGCTGATGGCTTAATGGCAGCAGGAGAGACTGGCGCTCCACTTATCATTGATGCAGCAACACTAACTGGAGCAGCGCTTGTTGCTGTTGGCCAAGAGTACAATGCATTATTTGCACTTGATAAAGAACTTGCACGTGAAGTTGAAAGTTTTGCATCTCAAGAAATGGAAGCTGCTTGGCCACTGCCTCTTGAAAAATGGCATCAACAAAACTGCCCATCTCCTTATGCTGATACGGCAAATAGCCGTGCACAAAAGGGTGGCGGTTACGGCGGTGCATCGAATGCTGCAGGCTTTTTATCACGCTTTGTGCCAAACGATGGCAAAGGCTGGGTGCACATAGATTTAGCTGCTGCTTTTAACATGGGCAGTACAAGCCAATGGGCAGCGGGCGCAACAACTCAAGGTATGCGTACGGTTGCTCGTACCCTACAAGAAAAAGCATAATATTTACTAAATTATGCTTTTTACACTGAAAATAGGCACCTTTGGGTGCCTATTTTTTAATTTACAGGCAAGCAATTTTATTTCATTTGCGGTAAAATCCGTCGCCAATACCTGTTTGAGTTTAATTTTTGCTTAACTCTAAGCTGCGCTCAAATCTTATATCCACCACTGGGGTTTCTAATTATGTCAGATAAGTGCTACATCACAGCTCAACAGCTGCTTGAAGATTCGTTCCGCGTAGCGGCACAAGTATACCAAGATGGCTTTCGTCCTGATTTTATTATTGGTATTTGGCGAGGTGGTGCACCGATCGGTATTGCTGTTCAAGAATATTACGATTATAAAGGCATTGAGACTGACCACATTGCAGTACGTACATCGTCTTATTACGGTATTGGTAAACAATCTAAAGAAATTAAAGTCCACGGTTTGCATTACATTGTTGAGAACGCAAATGCAGGCGACTCATTATTAATTGTTGATGATGTATTTGACTCTGGTCGTAGTATTGTTGCATTAAAAGAAAAGCTTTCAGAGCTTATGCGCTTAAACTTGCCACGTGATATTCGTATTGCATGTCCGTACTACAAGCCAAAAAACTCAAAAGTAGACACTGTTCCAGATTATTATATTCATGAGTCTGAAGAGTGGTTAGTGTTCCCGCATGAACTATCGGGTTTAACACCGGATGAAATTATTGCAGGTAAATCTGATCTTGTGAAAATTCATGACATTTTGCTAGAGAAGTAATCAGTAATTTGTATAAATAGAAAAAGGCCGTTAAGGCCTTTTTTTATGGGTAAATTTTAAATAACTTAAAGTTGAGCAAAGCTATCTACGTATTCACTTAGCTTTGGTATATCGACTGCTTGTAAGCCATCGTTACTTCTAAGTACCAAGCCTTTTTCGACAAGTTCTGTAACAACACGTCTGTAAGCTCGCTCAGTGGTAGCAAAGCGTTCGGCTTCAGCATTTACAGTTGGATAGGCTCTAAGTAGCGTAGGGTTGTTGTTCTCGGCTCTTAGTAAGCAATCTTTGGCTATGTTGTAGCTCAATGGTAGTAGTAGCTTATCTAAATTGATTTTTTGGTTTTCCTGAAATTTAGCCGCAATAGTTTGTGCGGTGTATAAACTCAGTTCTGGTTTTTCAAGCAGCAGAGCACGCCAATGTCTTAATTCAATAAGATTATAAGTTACATCGCTAAAGCACGTTACCGTATAAATACACGGATTATTATTTAGCGCTTCTATTTCACCAATAAGGGTGTTGTTACAATCCAATTGTCCTAACAGCAGGCGTCGTCCATTACCTACGTCGTAACTAAACGACACAGTGCCACTGCGTACAAGCACAAGCTTGCTTAAAGGCTGATCTTGATGGATCAGAACTTCTTTTTTTGATTGTTGATAGCTACTACCGGCAAAGGTTAAAAGCTGATCAACAAGGTAACTAGAAAAATGGTATTGAAACATCAATGTGCTCTTCGGACATTTGTCCTATTTATTACATCTTAATGACGTTAGCATTAAGACACTAAGAATTTACGCTAACTTGCTACTAATATTATTAGCTTTGCTAATAGTATTATTTTACCTTCATTTCCCGTGTAATGATTTAAGAATTTGCTGGTATTTTCCGGCAAACTTTTTCAGGTTTTTAAGCAAGTTAGCTTTTTTATTTTGTTGTAACTTTGCAATACTTATAAGTGCCATAAGTTAGCAGTACATGTAATGCTAACCTAAAGGCTAGGAGAGAACAATTGAGTTGGGAATATTTAGGCTATATTGCATCAGCTTTATTGGTTGCATCGTTAACAATGACAGATGTAGTAAAACTGCGTTGGTACAACATGTTTGGTTGTATTGTATTTACTGCATACGGTGTTGCCATTGGCGCAGTACCTGTTATTTTTACCAACGGCTTATTGTCGCTTGTAAATTTATACCACATTATAAAAATATATCGCCAACCTAAAGTTGAAGACGCTAAAAGCTAAAATAAGTTATCTGCACAAATAAGTTAATGATTTCAATTAAAATCAAAACTTCAGTTTTTTGTGCATTCCGGCTTGAAGTGAATACAGATAATCTCATATCACTCTACATAACTTTTCTTTGAACCTTGCTGTAAGCTCTTACTTAAAAGATGATTACCTTAGGTTTTAATACGCCGAACGTTAGCTAAATTCTGTTCGCGGATAACAAACATATAAATAAGTGCTTCTAAAAATTCCATTAAAAAATCCGATAGCAGTAAACTGCTATCGGATTTTTTATCTGTTATACCAACCTGCTTATATATGAATCTATTTAATGCTTCAAAGCGCTTAAATATTTATGTAGGTTGTGGTATTTACGCTTTTTCTAAATCTTCAACGTCACCTAAGCCAGCGGTTAGTTCTTCAAGTAATTGCTTTATTTCCTCAGAAGCTAAAATAAAGTCAGCATCAAGTTTTAAAGCCATATCTTCTTTAGGAATATCTGCGTTCTCTTCTTTTAGAGTTTCAGAGTAACTTAAACGCTTGATAGAGCCATCGTTTTGCAGCATAAACTTAAGGCGTTCTTGCCAATCAAGTGCCAGTTTAGTTACGCGTTTACCACTTTCTAAGTGCGATTTAACCTCATCACATGCCAGATCATGGCCTTTTAGTTTTACTTGTGCACCGCTGTCGTCAGCTTCTTCAAGCTCAGCGTCAGAGCCAATAGCAAAGCCTTCTGGTGTACTAAAGTTAGTTAACCAATCAGTTAAGAATACATCTAGGTCGTAGTTAGCAAACGCAGGTACAACTGGGAGCGTTCCTAACGATTTACGAAGTAGTGCCAGTAGCTCTTCAGCTTTATTAAAGCTGCCACTATTTACAACCACCCAGCCATTTTCTTGGTCAATAAAGGCGAATTGTAAGCTCGACTTTTTAAATGCCTGGGGTAGAAGAGTATGAAGAATGTTTTCTTTTAATTCGTCTTTTTCTTTCTTTTTAACAGGGCGGTTTTCTTCGGCTTCTATCTGATCAATTTTCTCAGCAACTAGTTCGTTGATAACAGAAGCAGGGAGTACTTTTTCTTCACGTTTTGCGCAAACTAAAATACTTTTTTGAGAAAAATGCGATAGTGTTTCGCCATGCTTTCCAAACGCTTTCGTCCAACCAAATGTTGCAAGCTCTTGACCAGTACATGGGCGAAATAAATCTTGCTCTAATGCTTTATCAAAATCTTCTTGGGTGTATGAAACGTCTTGCTTAAAGCGGTAACAAATAAGGTTACTAAACCACATAGGGGAATTGATCCATTTGAAAAATTTGTCCAATCATAGCAATAAAAACAGCATCTCGAAATGACTGATTTGTTACTAGGGCGTGTTGAACTTTATGGATTGAAATTTGTTCAATCCAAGGAAGGTTAAATCGCAGCGCGAGGTTTGTAACCTAGTGGGCTAAGTAACTGCTCCTGCGTTACCCTACTGGCTTACACCCATGTAAGAATAAGTAAAAACCGAGCAAAGCTTCCGCGTCCTGCTCACGCCACTTACCTACATCCATGTAGGCAACAAAGAGTTAATCGTCCCTAGATCGAGCTCAAAGGGCAGCGCATGTTTGGTATTTATGCTGCGTTATCGCCTATTTATGGGGAATAACCACACTACATAGGCTCTGCCTTGCCTAAAAACCAAACATATTGCTGCAAATTCAACCACCAAAGAACAATACGCCCTAATAATTTAATGCATATACTTTTTTATTCATATTTATCAAAAATAGGCATTGGCTTAGCCATGTTCTTTGGAAATTGAATATAGTAACGCAGACCTTTACCAGGTTCACTCGTTGCATCAATAGATCCACTAAGAGTTTGTTTAACTAAATTAAACATTATATGGGTACCTAATCCGCTTCCGCCCTCATCGCGTTTAGTCGTAAAGAATGGGTCAAACAATTTTTTCAATTGCTCACTGGTAACTCCGTTACCGTCATCTTTGTAATCAATCGTTAAGTTAGTGTCATCTGCGCTTATTTTGATATCCATCACACCGTTGTTTTTACCTTCAAAGCCATGAATGAGTGAATTCATAATTAAGTTAGTAAAAATTTGGCTGATGGCGCCTGCCGGTAAATTTAAAACTAAATCATCAGGGCATTCTAATTTTATTGTATGGGATGTCTTTTTTAGTTTTGGATGCAGTGAGCGTATTACTTCGTTAGTGTAATCTTTAAAGTTAATAGTTCTTACAGCTTCACTGGCCTGATCGACCGCTATTTGCTTAAAGCTAGCAATAAGCTCTGAGGCTCTATCTAAGTTAGTGGTTAACAAGCTTGTACTTTGTTTTGCTTCGTTAATAAATTCTTCTAGTGCTTTTGGTGAAAGTGTTTTTTCACTATAAGCACTTTCGAGTTTATTTAAGCGTTCTTGCAAAAACGATATTGCCGTTACACCTATCCCAATAGGGGTGTTAATATCATGCGTAATACCCGCCACAAGCCCGCCTAGTGCGGCCATCTTCTCTGTGCCCAATAAACGTTCCTGTGCAAGGCTTAATTCCTCTATATAACGCTGAGATTCAGTTTGTTTTGTAATTAGCTCTTGCTCTGTGCTGCGGCGTAAGTCTATTTCTTCAGTGAGCACAATTTTTTGCTTCTCAAGTTCGTATTTTTGCTGTTGTAATTCCATCATTGCTTGGCTTAAGTTTGATGTTTTACGGGCTACGTCTTGCTCAAGTTGTATGTTGTGATGATCGAGCTTTTCGTTACTAATAATAAGTTCTTTTTGGGTGTGCTCAAGCTCTTTTCTGTACTGAACCACTTTATCTATTAGTTTGTTAAACGACTGCTCCATTACTTTTAGTTCGTTATGCTCCTCTGTTTCTATTTCTATGTGTTGTCCTTCTAGCTCATCTAATTCTAGGTTTTCTAGTTGCTCAGTAAGCTCAGCTAAGGGATCTGTAAGAAGCTTTCTAAATGCCATTAAAAATAAAATGATTAAAAAGGTAGTTTTAATCATCGCATTACCAATCAAAAAGTAGATTGATACCATAATTCGGCTTAAAACAACTTCTCGGCTAGAGAACAAGGTAACGTCGCCCACTTGGGTAGCACGGCCAGAAAATTCAAAAATAAGTGGAAAGGTGTAACCAAACAGACCGGATTTCGCGTCTTCTAAAATAGCTTCTTCTTGTACTAACTGTTGGTTATATAGCTTATGTATGTCGAGCGAGCGCCCTAACTGTGAAATAATTTCGCCGCTGTCGTCTCGAACAATAATCCCTTCAATCATGGGAATGGCGAGTAAACCTTCTGCTGTTGTAATTGTTTGCTTGGTATTAAGCTCCCAAATTGCACGTGTTAAGCTACGACTAAAGGTTTTTTGTAATGTACTTAATTCATCACGTATATAGTCTTTAGTATTGAGATATTCAGCAAGCACCTGTCCGCAAGTCACTACGAAGGTAAGCAAAAAATAAACGGATAAAACGCTTGTTAGCAGCTTCTTAGAAAGGCTTTTTTGTAACATGAGTGACTTGTTCATCCTTTGTTATTTTTGTAACGTTACTATTGTAATTTAAAAGTTAGTCAATAAACCTCTAAAAATAAATAAAAAAGTTAAAATTTAATAAGATAAATCTAATTAAGTAGGTATGTAGTATTAATGTAATTAAACTCAGCTATGAATTAGTAAATTTGTTAGACGTTAAGTTTTGTAAGTTTGATTAGAATTTAGTTTCGTTAATCATATTTAAATGAGTTAATTCTATATTTATCATTGCATTGAATTATTAATGCGCTAAGTATTTAGATGCGTGTTAAAGTGTCCTGAGTGCAAAGAAAGATGGTCTTTTAATAACTTTGATGGTTGTGTAGTAGTAAACATGATGAAATTTTCGATATTAGTCTGTGATGATTCTGCTGTTGCTCGTAAACAAGTCGTGCGGTGTTTAAATGAGTGTATAGACGCAGATATACAACAAGCTATAAATGGAGCAAACGCCCTCGATCTTTTAAGAGCACAAAACTTTGATTTACTGTGCCTAGACCTCACCATGCCAGAGGTTGATGGTATACAAGTACTTGAAACTATAAAAACAGAAAAAATAGAGTGCTTTGTGTTGGTTATTTCTGCTGATATACAGGAAAAAATGAAGCAACGAGTCGCCCAACTTGGCGCAATTGATTTTATTGATAAACCTATTAATAAATCAAGCTTGAATGAAATATTGCATAAATTTGGCATTCATTAGGTTTTTTCATGTTAAAAAAGGCTGTTTTATCTTTTAATTTAGGGTTGACAGCATAGCCTTTGTTAAGGCAGTCTTAACATATGAAAACAATTAATCGCGTACTGACCATTATTATTACAACCATCATTCTTACTGGATAGTGGCATAGGTCGGTGCAACAAATTTAAAGGCCTGTGTTCACTTAGAACACAGGCCTTTTTTCGTTTTATGGGATGAGGAACATAAACAATGCGAGTTTTAAAATTTGGTGGGTCTTCACTTGCCGATTATGCATGCTTACAACAGGTAGCTCAGTTAGTTAAAGCACAATTAAAAGATGAAATGTTATTGGTGCTTTCTGCTCCAGGTGGAATGACCGATTCGCTAGTTGCACTTGCAAGTGCTGCAGAGCAAGGCTTAGATTTTTCGCAGCAATGGCAAGCATTAGCGAGTCGTTGTGAAGGCTTAAAAGCTGACGTTGAAAAAAGTGGCGTAGTCGTTACAAGCTGGCCAGACCTAGGCGAGCTTAAAAATAAATTAGATGGCGTGTCGCTTATACAGTGTTGCCCTGATCAAGTTCGCGCATTTGTAATTAGCTTTGGAGAGCGCGTTAGCGTTTCTTTAATGCAGGCTTTATTGAGCTCACAAGATGCAAGGTACTTAGAAGCAACAAGCTGTATTGCTTCAACTGGTGGCTACATTGATGCAGAAGCTGATTTAGTGGCAAGTAAAGCTCGCTTTCAAGCCGTGCTTAAAGAAAACCCTGCAACTATTTATATTATGCCTGGTTTTACGGCGAGTAATGATAAAGGTGAGCTTACGACGCTTGGCCGTAATGGTTCAGATTACTCAGCAGCTATTGCTGCGGCATGTTTAGAAGCTGAGATTTGCCAAATTTGGACTGACGTTGATGGCGTATATAGCGCTGATCCTCGCTATATTAAAAAAGCCACTAAAGTAGATTTTTTATCTTATAAAGAGGCGATGGAGCTTTCTTACTTTGGTGCAAAAGTACTTCACCCAAAAACAATTTTACCGTGTGCTAAAGCAGGCGTGCCATGTGAAATTAAAAATACGCATAACCCAGACGCACAAGGCTCATTAATTGGTAACGATTATTCATCTGATGAGCCCGTAAAAGCGCTTTCTAGCTTACAAGACCTTGCAATGTTAACTGTTTCAGGCCCAGGCATGAAAGGTAAAGTAGGCATGGCGTCTAAGGTATTTAACGCGCTTGCTCACGATAACGTATCAATTGTATTGATCACGCAATCATCATGTGAATTTAGTATTAGTTTTTGTGTGCACGAAACAGACCTAGCACTTGCACTCGATGCGCTACAAACTGCATTTGAGCTTGAATTACAAGCAGGGCTTATTGAGCCTGTACAAGTACAACGTAATTTAGCCATTGTTACTTTAGTGGGCGACAACATGCGCGCACACCGAGGCTTAGCGGCTAAGTTTTTTGCATCGCTTGCACAAGCGCAAGTAAATATTGTGGCAATTGCACAGGATTCTACAGAAAGTGCTATTTCTGCGGTAATTGATGGTGAGTTATGTAATGACGCTGTAAAAATATGCCATGAAAACTTTTTCACGCATGTGCCGTCAATTGATGTGTTTTTACTAGGTTGTGGCTTAGTAGGGCAAGAGCTTATTAATCAGCTTGAGCGCCAGCAAGCTTGGCTTGAAAAGCGTAATATTAAACTTAACTTGTATGGTGTTGCTAACTCTCGTCAATTACACCTTGATAACGAAGGCATCGCTTTTAGTGATTGGCAGCAAAAATTGGCCTCATCTGAGCAAGCATTTGATTTAAAATTAGTAGAGCAATTTGTTAAGCAAAACCACTTAGTGAATCCGGTATTAGTAGATTGTACATCTTCAGATGCACTTGCTGCGCAGTACGTAGACTTTTTAAATGCAGGTTTTCATGTGGTTGCAGCTAATAAAAAAGCGACAACAAGCTCATACACGTATTACCAAGATTTAATAGCTGCTACGCAAAAGAATAATCGTAAATTTTTATACGAAACTAACGTTGGTGCAGGTTTACCAGTAATCGATAACTTGCAGTCATTATTTGGTGCCGGTGATGAGTTACTAGAGTTTAGCGGTATTTTATCAGGCTCACTTTCGTATATGTTTGGCGCACTTCAAGATGGTTTATCACTTTCTGAGGCAACTATTAAAGCTAAAGAAAGCGGTTTTACTGAGCCAGATCCTCGTGATGATTTATCGGGTACTGATGTAGCACGTAAGTTACTGATCATTGCTCGCGAAGCCGGTATGAAGTTGGAGCTAAGAGATATTGAAGTTGAGTCAGTATTACCACAAGGTTTTGCACAAGGTGATAGCGTTGATGAGTTTATGGCAAAACTACCAAGCCTAGATGCTGATTTTAATGACCGCATTCAAAGTGCTGCGAGCGAAGGAAAGGTACTTCGTTATGTAGGTACAATTAAAGAAGGTCACTGTAAAGTAGGTATTGAGGCTGTTGATGAAAAACATGCGCTTAATGTAATTCGCGATGGCGAAAACGCGCTTGCTATTTTAAGCCAATACTACCAGCCACGTCCGTTTGTAATTCGTGGTTATGGTGCCGGCTCTGAAGTAACAGCAGCGGGTGTATTTGCTGATATTTTAAAAACACTATCGCGCTAGGAGCTCGTTATGATTGAAGTATATGCTCCGGCGTCTATTGGTAATTTTGCAGTGGGTTTTGATGCACTTGGCGCAGCGCTTGCGCCAATTGATGGTAGTTTATTAGGCGATGTAGCTGTTGTAAGTGCAGCACCAAGTGACGAATTTATTTGTACTGGCGACTACGCTCACAAGTTACCAAGTGATGCGAATGAAAACTTAGCGTACCAGTGTTTAGTACATTTTAGAGCGCATGTCGCGCCTGATATGCCAAGCGTAAAGCTCGAGCTTAAAAAGAATTTACCAATTGGATCTGGACTTGGTTCTAGTGCATGCTCGGTCGTGGCTACCTTTGCTGCCCTTGATAAGTTTGCACAAACTAACTTAAGTCAGGTTGAGCTTATTGAGCTTATGGCTGACTTTGAAGCTGTAGTGAGCGGTGGTCGTCATTACGACAACATCACGCCATGCTATTTAGGTGGTTTGCAATTAACAGGTGATTTAATCCCTGATAAATCGATTGCACTGCCTGTTGATGAAAATTGGTACTACGTTGCTGCGTTCCCTGGTTTTTCACTCAACACTGCAAAAGCGCGCTCGGTTTTACCAAAAGAGTTGAGCATGCATGCAAGTGTTGAGTTTGCACAGCGTTTATCGGCATTTAGTAGCTTACTGTTGACTAATCGTTTTGACGATGCACTGAGCATAATGAAAGATGAAATAGCAGAACCTTACCGCGCACCGCTTATTAAAGGTTTTAGTGAAGCCAAAGCAAGCTTACCAGCGTTGGGCGCTGAAATAGTGAGTATTTCGGGCGCAGGACCTACCTTGTTTAGTGTATGTAAAACACTTGAAGCTGCAAAGCAATGCGCGCAGTGGTTAGAGGCAAATTACATTAACGAGCAAGGCTTTTGCCACATTTGTAAATTAGATAACGACGGCACGCGTCAATTAACAGTTTTATAGGATAGGTAGTCATGCAATTACATAATTTAAAAGATAGCTCACAAAAAGTGTCGTTCGTTGAAGCCGTAAAAACAGGTTTGGGTCGTAATCAAGGTGTGTTTTTCCCTGAATCCCTTGCCCCACTGTCCGATGTTGATGCTTTGCTTGATATGGACTTTGTTACACGC
The DNA here is from genome assembly GCF_014163655.1 of Pseudoalteromonas sp. SR45-1. Lineage (NCBI taxonomy): Bacteria > Pseudomonadati > Pseudomonadota > Gammaproteobacteria > Alteromonadales > Pseudoalteromonadaceae > Pseudoalteromonas > Pseudoalteromonas sp. SR45-1. The sequence goes on from NZ_JACJDR010000005.1 coordinate 206,751, forward strand.
AGTGGCAAAATATTATCTCACCTAATTGGTGATGAGCTGCCTAGCGACACTGTGGCACAAATGGTTAAAAATGCATTTAACTTTCCAGTTAAGCTGGTGGAAGTTGAAGAGAATACTTACTGCTTAGAGTTGTTTCATGGTCCTACGCTTGCGTTTAAAGACTTTGGTGGTCGCTTTATGGCTGAGTGCTTAGCGCAATTTAATAAAGATGAAAAAGTAACTATTTTAACCGCAACATCGGGCGATACTGGTGCAGCCGTTGCACATGCTTTTTATAACAAGCCGAATATCGATGTTGTCATCTTATATCCTAAAGGCAAAATTTCACTTGCTCAGCAAAAGCTATTTACTACGTTAGGTAACAATATTCATTGTTACGCAGTTGATGGCAGTTTTGATGATTGCCAAGAGTTGGTTAAAAATGCCTTTTTAGATGAAGAAGTTAAATCAACACTTGGGCTTAATTCTGCTAATTCAATTAATATTAGCCGTTTAGTTGCTCAGGTTTGTTATTACTTTGAGGCCATTGCACAACTACCAAAAGAAAAACGCGCAACAGCGCATATATCAGTGCCAAGTGGCAACTTTGGTAATGTATGTGCTGCAATGATTGGTGCGGTTATTGGCTTACCTGTAGGTAAATTAAGTGCAACCACCAACCAAAATGATACTGTGCCGCGCTTTATGCTTGATAAAACCTGGACGCCAAACGCAACACTTGAGTCGCTTTCAAATGCAATGGATGTAAGTAAGCCAAACAACTGGCCGCGTGTGCAAACAATGTTAGATAATAACTGGTTTAGCTACGATAATTTTTATTCAACTAGCGTAAACGAGGAAGACACGCAATCGGTGATGAAAAAAATTCAACAAACGGGTTATGTTGCAGAGCCTCACACTGCTATTGCGTACCAAGGTCTTGTTGAAAATCGAGCGCCTGGTGCAGCGGGCATCTTTTTAGCCACAGCTCACCCTGCTAAGTTTAAAGAAAGCGTAGAGGGTATTTTAAATATTGAATTAGGTATGCCAAAACCACTTAGCGACGCACTAGCAAAACCATGCCTAGCAAGCGATATAAAGGCCGATTACGACGCATTACGTACAGAAATACTTGCTAAACTTGGCTAAGTTAATTAATTCAAAAAGGCGGTTAAGCCGCCTTTTTTTATAACTTTAGGCTTTTAAATCTAGTGAGTTGCATTTACTAATTAAATGTAGGAAATAGCATTCATTTAAAATCGTTATGGTTTTATAAGAAAATATCATCTTAAAAAGTCTGTGAAATAGTTTCAATCCCTGTTTAAATATCCTCAACTTAAGAGCGTAGGCAAAGAGTCGTTTAAAGCGTACAATAAAGCCTCTAAAAAACACCATACACGTTGCCCTAGGAGACCCCAATGTTAGAACGTAGCATGAATATTTCGGATTTTGATCCAGAGTTATTTGACGCGATAAACAAAGAAACTGCTCGCCAAGAAGAGCACATTGAACTAATCGCTTCAGAAAACTACTGTAGCCCACGCGTACTAGAAGCGCAGGGTTCACAGCTTACAAATAAATACGCAGAAGGTTACCCTGGCAAACGTTATTATGGCGGTTGTGAGCACGTTGATGTTGTTGAGCAATTAGCAATTGACCGTGCTAACGAGTTATTTGGTTCTGACTACGCAAACGTACAACCACATGCTGGTTCGCAAGCTAATGCTGCTGTTTTTCTAGCGCTATTAGAAGCAGGCGACACTGTACTTGGTATGAGCTTAGCTCATGGTGGTCACTTAACTCACGGATCACACGTAAGCTTCTCTGGTAAGCTTTACAATGCAATTCAATACGGACTAGATGAAACAACGGGCGAAATTGATTACGCACAGGTTGAAGCACTAGCACTTGAGCATAAACCAAAAATGATTATTGGTGGTTTCTCAGCGTACTCAGGTATTGTTGATTGGGCTAAATTCCGTGAAATTGCTGACAAAGTAGGTGCTTACCTGTTTGTTGATATGGCTCACGTTGCAGGTTTAATTGCGGCAGGCGTTTACCCAAGCCCAGTTCCTCATGCACATGTTGTAACTACAACTACGCATAAAACACTTGCTGGTCCTCGTGGTGGTTTAATTATCTCTGCATGTGGCGATGAAGCAATCTATAAAAAGCTTAACAGCGCAGTTTTCCCTGGTGGCCAAGGCGGTCCTTTATGTCATGTTATTGCAGCAAAAGCAGTGGCATTTAAAGAAGCGCTTCAACCAGAATTTAAAGTATACCAAACACAAGTTGTTAAAAACGCAAAAGCAATGGTTGCTGTAATGCAAGAGCGCGGCTACAAAATCGTATCTGACAAAACTGAAAACCACTTATTCCTACTCGATTTAATCGATAAAGATATTACTGGTAAAGATGCAGACGCAGCCCTTGGTAACGCTAACATCACAGTTAATAAAAACTCAGTGCCAAACGATCCACGTTCTCCGTTTGTAACATCTGGTTTGCGTATTGGTTCTCCTGCAATCACTCGTCGTGGTTTTAAAGAAGAAGAATCAAAAGAGCTTGCTGGCTGGATTTGTGACGTACTAGATAACATCACTGATGAATCTGTACAGGCGCAAGTTAAAGAAAAAGTAAAAGCAATTTGTGCAAAATTACCTGTTTACGCTTAATTGCATAAGCAGCAGTAATTTAGATCACATAGGCTAGGGGCCTGTTTATCTTTCGAGGTTTAATTTGCAGTAGTATGTTTGGTTTTTAGGCAAGGCAGAGTCTATGTAGTGTGGTTACTCCACACAAATAGGCGATAACGCAGCATAAATGCCAAACATGCACTGCCCTCGGGTTCGTCCTAGGGGCGATTTACTCTTTGTTGCCTACATGGATGTAGGTAAGGGGCGTGAGCAGGACGCGGAAGCTTTGCTCGGTTTTTACTTAGCCCACTAGGTTACAAACCTCGCGCCGCGATTAAATCACCCATAGATAGAACAAATTTAATCCTGAAAGGTCAACAGGCCCTATTTTTTTGCTAAGATAAAAGACCGCTATTTAGCGGTCTTTTTTGTTTTAAAACGGAAGTACCGAGCTATGCATTGTCCATTTTGTACCGCAAAAGATACTAAAGTTATTGACTCACGCCTTGTTGGTGGAGGCCATCAAGTTCGCAGGCGCCGTGAGTGCAACGACTGCCATGAGCGCTTTACTACATTTGAAGGCGCTGAACTGGTTATGCCTCGTGTTATTAAACAAGACGGCAGCCGCGAACCATTTAACGAAGATAAATTATTAAATGGCTTAAATCGCGCACTCGAAAAACGCCCAGTGAGCACAGAGCAAGTAGACGAAGTAGTGAATATAATAAAATCGCAGTTGCGTGCTACAGGCGAGCGAGAAATTTCAAGCCATTTGGTTGGTGAATGCATTATGGAAGCCCTCAAAAAGCTCGATAAAGTAGCGTATGTAAGATTTGCCTCTGTTTATCGCTCGTTTGAAGATATACGCGAATTTGGCGAAGAAATTGCCCGCTTAGGGGAGTAACAATGCAAAGCCAAGTTCCTTTTACTGAACATGATGAAATGTATATGGCACGCGCCATAGAGCTTGCCAAAAAAGGTCGGTTTACTACCACACCTAACCCTAATGTTGGCTGTGTTTTAGTTAAAAATAATCAAATAATTGGTGAGGGGTTCCATCAATTAGCTGGTCAAGGTCATGCAGAAGTAAATGCACTGGCTGTCGCTGGAAAAAATGCACAAGGTGCAACGGCTTATGTAACGCTTGAACCGTGTAGTCATTATGGCCGTACGCCACCGTGCGCCGAAGGCTTAAAAGCTGCCGGTGTGGTAAAAGTAATTGCTGCTATGGTTGATACAAATCCACAAGTTGCTGGCAAAGGCCTTAAAATACTGAGCGACGCGGGTATTGACGTTGCTTACGGGTTACTCGAATCACAAGCTCGCGCACTTAACGTTGGCTTTTTTAAGCGTATGGAACAAGGCTTACCTTATGTGATTTGCAAAATGGCAGCGAGTATTGATGGTAAAACAGCGCTTAAAAATGGGCAAAGTAAGTGGATCACAAGCCCTGCTGCTCGACAAGACGTACAATTATACCGAGCGAAAAGCTGCGCTATTTTAACCGGTGCCGATACAGTGCTAGTAGACGATGCTAAACTTAATGTGCGACTAAGTGAGCTGCCTTGCACACTGCCTACTGATTTGCCGCTTCGCCAGCCCGTGCGTGTTATAATTGACTCTCAAAACCGTTTAACATCTGACCTTGCTTTATTTGAAATCCAAAGTGATGTAATAATATTTACGACTAAGGTTGATAAATCATTGCAATGGCCGCATTTTGTAAAGCATATTGAAGTCAGTGAAAGTAACGGTAAAGTTGATTTACAAGCCGTTTTAGAAAAACTTGGGCAACTGCAGTTTAATAATGTTTGGCTTGAAGCTGGCGCAACACTTGCTGGTAAAATGACAGAGCTTAATTTAGTTGACGAGTTTGTTTTTTATTTAGCGCCTAAACTAATGGGCCATGATGCAAAAAGTTTAGTTAATTTTCCTGAATTGACGAGTATGCAAAACACCGTTGATTTAACATTTAATGAATGTGCGCGCATTGGTGACGATTTACGTATCACCGCGTCAAAACTCATTAAAATCACTTAATAAAAAGAGTAGTGCTATGTTTACTGGGATAATAGAAGCCACAGGCAAAATTGCTTTATTACAAAAAAAACAAGGCGACTTAGCCATTCGTATCCAAAGTACTGATCTTGATATGACAGACGTAAAGTTAGGTGACAGCATTGCAACTAATGGTGTTTGCTTAACTGTAGTTGATAAACATATTGATGGTTTTAGTGCGGATTTATCTAATGAGACGATTAGTTTGACCGGTTTTGCTCACTATGCTTTAGGACAAACGGTGAATCTTGAAAAAGCCATGCAACCTGTTTCTCGTTTAGGCGGTCATTTAGTGTCTGGCCATGTTGATGGTATCGCAACAATTACAAGTATTACAGCAAACGCCAGAGCAACAGAATATTGGCTTACAACTGACGAAAATTTAATGAAATACATTCCGTACAAAGGTTCGGTATGTATTGATGGTATAAGCCTGACAGTAAACGCTGTAGAGGGCAATAAATTCAAATTAACAATTGTCCCACACACGAGTGAGCAAACCACAATTGCTCATTTTAAAGTAGGTACCCAAGTTAATTTAGAAGTAGATCAAATTGCACGTTATTTAGAGCGCCTTATAAAGGGTGCAGAGCAACCAACGGGCTCTGATATTTCGATGAGCTTACTCGCTAAAGCGGGTTTTATTAAATAACGAAACTGACAACTTACACGAGCAAATTTATGAATTTACACAGTGCGCAAGAAATCATCGACGATATTAAAGCCGGTAAAATGGTTATTTTAATGGATGATGAAGATAGAGAAAATGAAGGCGATTTAATAATAGCTGCTGAGCATATTAGCGCAGAAGCGATTAATTTCATGGCTACCCATGGCCGTGGTTTAATTTGTTTAACCATGACGCAAGAGCGTTGCGAGCAACTTGATTTACCGTTAATGGTTAAAAACAATGGTGCAGCATTTTCGACTAACTTTACAATGTCGATAGAAGCATCAAAAGGTGTTACAACCGGTATTTCAGCAGCAGATAGAGCGCGTACAGTGCAAGCGGCTATAGCTAAAGGCGCAGTCCCAAGTGATATTGTTCAGCCTGGACATATTTTTCCTATTATGGCGCAACCTGGTGGCGTATTAACTCGCGCAGGACACACTGAAGCTGGCTGTGATTTAGCGCGTTTAGCTGGGCTTGAAGCATCATCTGTTATTGTTGAAATACTTAATGCTGATGGCACTATGGCACGCCGCCCTGATTTAGAAGTTTTTGCGAAAGAGCACGATATTAAAATTGGCACCATTGCTGATTTAATCGAATACCGCAACTTAAACGAAACAACAATTGAGCAAGTAGCAAAATGTAAGTTACCAACTGTTCATGGTGAATTTGATTTAGTTACTTACAAAGACACAATTGACGGCCAATTACATTACGTATTGCTCAAAGGCGATATAAAAGATCAAGAGCCGACAAATGTACGTGTACATTTGCAAAGTACCTTTAACGATATTCTACTTTCAGACAGAAGTGCTGACCGTAGCTGGGGCCTTTCTGAAGCAATGGCTTATATCGCTAAAAATGAAGGTGCTTTAGTTATTTTAGGTAAGCAAGAAAGCACTGAAGAGTTAGAGGCAACTGTGAAAGCATTTGCAGCAGCTGATGATGGCGAAAGCGTTACGCCACGTAAATTCAAAGGTACATCTCGTACTGTTGGCGTAGGTTCGCAAATACTTGCCGATCTTGGAATTAAACAAATGCGATTAATGAGTCGCCCTAAAAAGTACCATGCACTTTCGGGCTTTCATTTAGAAGTTGTTGATTACGTTGAGCCACAATAAGCATCACGCTTAAACTAGGCTATTATTTTATTTTTATGGTATGATGCGCAGCAATTTTTGCGCAATCGCAACCGCTTGAACTTATTTTTAGGGTTATCAAATGAAAATTATTGAAGGTAATAAGTACGCTCCAGGCAAAAAATTTGCCATTGTCATTTCTCGTTTTAATGACTTTATTGGTAGCAGCCTCCTTGCAGGTGCTGTTGATGAGCTAAAACGCACAGGTGGCGTATCAGATGACGACATTACCGTTATTTATGTGCCAGGCGCGGTAGAATTACCTTTAGCGGCTAAACGCGTTGCGGCAAAAAAAGAGTATGATGCAATCATCGCATTAGGCGTAGTGATCAGAGGTGGTACACCACACTTTGACCTAGTTGCTGGCGAATCAAACAAAGGTCTTGCGCAAGTATCACTTGAGTATGATATCCCGGTTGCATTTGGCGTATTAACCACAGAAAGCATTGAACAAGCAATTGAGCGTGCTGGCACCAAAATGGGCAATAAAGGCGGCGAAGCTGCTTTAGGCGCGCTTGAAATGGTTAATGTGTTAGATAAAATTTAAGTTTAAGGAATTTTTGTGAAACCAGCAGCAAGACGTAAAGCACGTATCTTAGCACTCCAAGCCGTTTATTCTTGGCAAATAAGTGGCAATTTAATTGCCGATATCGAACAACAAATGTTGATCGAAACAGACGTTACTAAAATTGATGTTGAATACTTTAAAGATCTAGCGACGGGTGTTGCTGTAAATTACAAGCAACTAGACGAAGCTGTATCACCACATTTAACACGTCCGTTTGATGACTTAGATATGGTTGAGCGTGCAATTTTACGTTTAAGCAGCTATGAGCTTAAGTTCCGTGAAGACGTACCTTATAAAGTTGCTATTAACGAAGGTATTGAGCTGGCCAAAATTTTTGGCGCTGAAGACAGCCATAAATTTGTAAACGGTGTACTTGATAAAGCTGTTAAGCATTTACGCAAGTAAGTAAACCGTTAAAGAGGGGAGCCGGCATAGGCCGGCTTTTTTGTGTATGAAGGAATTTGAATTAATTAACCGCTACTTTAAAGGTCGCGGTATCACCCGTCGTGATGTAAACCTAGGTATAGGGGATGATTGCGCTTTAGTAACCGTTCCACAAAACTGCCAACTTGCCGTTACAACAGACACTCTTGTTGCTGGCGTACACTTTTTTGATGATATTTCCCCTCGTGCATTAGGTCACAGAGCGCTTGCTGTTAATTTAAGTGATTTAGCGGCCATGGGTGCTGAGCCAACTTGGGTTTCAGTTGCGTTAACTTTGCCAAGTATTGACCCACAGTGGATTGAAGAGTTTACTGATGGCATGCATGAAATTGCTGAATATTTTAATGTGCAGATTATAGGTGGCGATACAACTCAGGGCCCACTAACCATCACTATTTGTGCGAAAGGGACTGTACCCGAAGGTACTGCACTTCGTCGTAGTGGCGCAAAAGTGGGTGATTGGATTTATGTTACGGGTCCGCTAGGTGACGCTGGACTTGCAATTGAGTCTCGCAAACAAGGTATAAGTATTGAGCCAGAGCATTTAAAGTACGTAAATAAACGCTTTGACTTTCCAACCCCACGTGTTGCTGCAGGGCAGGTATTACGAGGCCTTGCATCATCGGCTATCGATGTGTCGGACGGCTTAATCGCTGATTTAAGTCATATACTCGATATGTCACAAGTAAGTGCAGTGGTGAATATTGAAAGTATTCCAACTTCAGATGCGATGCAAGCAAGCCTTGATTTTAATCAGCAGCTGCCATTTATTCTCAGTTACGGTGATGATTACGAATTAATTTTTACGGTCCCTGATAGCAATAAGAGTATGTTAGAAATAAAGCTACGCCAGTATGGTGTAGATGCAACATGCATTGGCCAAGTTAAAAGTGGCGATGGCCAAATTGAGCTTTTACACAACGGTGAAAAGTTTGATTTTGAACCGCAGGGTTTTGAGCACTTTGCAAAGGAGCTGGTTTGAACAATAACCGCAAGTTTAATTTAAAGCGTCCACATCAGTTTTTTGGTCTGGGCTTTGGGACTGGGCTTGCCCCTAAAGCGCCCGGTACATTTGGTACATTTGCTGCCTTGCCATTCATTTTTATGACCATGTATTATCCGTTATGGCTGCAAATTGTATTTGCCGTTGTGATCAGTATATTTGGTATATGGGCGTGCGGTAAAACGGCTGATGATTTAGGCGTGCACGATCATCCTGCTATTGTATGGGATGAAGTGGCGGGTTATTACATCACTATGATTGGCGCAGCACTTAACTGGCAAACATTACTCGTAGGTTTTTTGTTATTTCGCTTTTTTGATATAGCAAAACCCGGCCCAATCCGTATGCTAGACAAACGAGTACATGGCGGTTTAGGTATAATGGCCGACGATATACTTGCGGGTATTTTTTCGCTTATATGTTTACAAGCGTTAATAAAAGTGGGTTTACTGCCCTTTTAATTTTTATATTTGATTTGTTTAACTAGGTGGCAGCAATATGATGCGATTTTTACTGGTTTGTGTACTTATGTTGTGCGCGACGCCAAGTTGGGCTTCAATTACTGATTACGTAGTTAAGCAATGGAATATAAAAGATGGCCTACCGTCGCAATCACTTAAAAGTGTTGTGCAAGATCAGCAAGGCTATATGTGGCTTGGTACGCAATTTGGTTTAAGCCGTTTTGATGGTACAACATTTACAAATTACAACACGCAAAATAGCCCATTCTTGCCTAGTAATGGTGTTAATAAGCTTTTAGTCGATTCTAGTGGTTTGTTATGGGTAGGCACTAAAAGTGGCTTGGTAGTTATTAACCCAGCCACATTTGCAGCACAAGAATTTAATATTAAAGGTCCAGTAAGGGATATTCTTGAGGACTCTAAAGGTAGCATATGGATTGCGGCCAACGGCTTATACTATGTAGATAGAGGGCAAGTTGATTTACGCACTGAAGTAAATGGTCCTCTACCTATTGTTAATGCTACTGTCATCACACAAATAGTTGGCTCTGTTAGCCAAATGGCACTCTCTCCTGAAGGCATTTGGCTGGTTAATGATCGTCATTTATTACGCCTTACAAAAAACTCATCAGATTTTTCTAAACTACGTTTAGAGCTTACCGCAAAAATATCTTTACCAGAGCGCCTAGCGCAAACCATAGTGCACGATTTATCATTTTTAAATGGTAATTTGTATATAGCTTCTGAGCTAGGTGCATACTTTTTAGATTTAGATGACGAGCTAAGACCTTTTCCTCTACCTAATGCAAATAACTCAGCCGTTTATAAGTTTATGAGTGATACCGATGGTGGCTTGTGGGTTTCGACCTATGGACGCTTATTATTCAGAGATAAAACCGGTGAGTGGCAATGGGTAGAGCCTAGCCAACTCGATCAAAGTATATGGTTTGCTGATATTTTTAGAGATGATAAAAATAACGTTTGGTTAGCAAGCTTTAGTGAAGGCTTGTGGCTTGCTCATGAAGGACGAGTCGAAAGGCATTCAGCAGTTTCAAACATGACCGAATCTGTTATGGCTATTAGCCAAGCACCCGATGGTAAACTGTGGGTTGCGAATAAAAGCGGCATTGGTTATTTCGATTTAGATAAAAGTTTTATTAATTTAGTCCCAAGTAGTAAATATGGATACGCATCAGTACACGATCTACAATTTGATGGTGAGCGATTATATATAGCCACAGGGCGCGGCTTATTTGTTTTTGAAAACAAGACACTTTACACCGTCCCAGGTCGAGCACTTCGCGATAATCCGGTATTTGCAATAAGTCGCTCTAGTAAAGGCGGCTTTTGGATTGGTACCGGACGCGGTTTATATCGATTAAATTATGCTGGTTTAACGCCTTTTGCCTATAACGCTTTTTTAGGTAGTAAGTTTATTACCTACGTATTAGATAAAACAAACTTTGGTGTGATTGGTACTAGTAAGGGCGCATATTACTTTACAGACCGTGGCATTGAAAAAATTGGCGACCAAACAACACTTGAAAGCGCATACGTAACTAGCGTGCTACATATAGATGGCGTGGGTATTTTAATCGGCTCTCTTAACGACGGGCTTTTTTACAGAAGTACGCAAGGGCAATGGCGTCAGCTCGATGCAGCTAATGGTTTACCGTATGGTTCTATATTTAGCCTAGAATATGATGAAAAGTTAAAGCATGTTTGGGTAAGCACCATGAAAGGTGTTTACAGAATGCCTGTAGAGCAATTTAAAACAGAAATAAAAAGCTTAAAAGTTGAAGAAGTAATTTCATCTTTTGACCGTCAACTTGATGGTAAAGCGAATCAATGTTGTAGTGGACTTGGGCATGATGCGGTAGCAGACACCGGAAATTCTATTTGGTACCCAAGCTTACAAGGTGTTGTTGAAATACCTAAAAATGTAGAGCTATTTGGTGTGCTTGCATTAAAGCCAACAATAGAGACAATAACAACGCCACTTCGTCATTTAACTACCGCTGCGCTTGGTAAAAAACCATCATTAGAAACAGACGAGCGTGATATAACGCTAACTTACACAGCTATTGATTACTATGCACCAAACAGCATTGAATTTAGATATAAACTAAGTGGCTTAGATAGTGACTGGCGCTATGCAAATACGCGACGTGAAGCTATTTATACTAACTTGCCTCCTGGCTCGTTTTTGTTTCAATTAGAAGCTAAGCGCCAAGGTGAAGACTGGGCTAAAGCGCAAGATGTAGAATACGGTTTTGTAGTGCCTGAGCGCTTTGACGAAACAATTTACTTTAGGCTTTTAATTACCAGTGGTTTTATTTTGCTTTTTTATCTCATTTTTTGGGTGTTTAGAGCACAAGAACGCAGAAAACAAGAAGCATTAGAGGGCTTAATCACTGAGCGTACCTTAGAGCTTCGCCAAGCTAATGATAAATTAGGCCAAGTGAATTCACAGCTTAAATTAGTGAGTCACTCAGATGAGCTAACAGGGCTACGTAGTCGCCGCTTTTTGTTTGATCAACTCCCTAAAGATATTGAGCACTTTCAACGTAATTCACAGTCGCTGCAGGCACAAGGTAAGTCACTGGTGCTGGTAATTATTAACTTTGATAACTTCAGCCGTATTAACGATGCGTATGGCCCAATTGCAGGTGATAGCTGCTTACAGCAAATGGCTGCATTGTTAAATTCGCGTACGCAGGGCTCTGACTATGTGGCACGTTGGAGTGGTGATGAGTTTTTATTATTATTACGTGACTTTAAATGCAATAAAATAGACAGCTATGCTTCAGAACTTTGTAAAGTAATAGCGGCTAATTCGTTCCAATTACCAAATGGAAAAACAACTAATATCACGGCATCAATTGGTTGGTCATTTTATCCATTACCTTTACTAGGCGGACAGGTAATTAGCTGGGAAACCTCTATTAACTTAGCAGATATAGCACTGCATCAAGTTAAAAAGCGCGGTGGTGATGGTGTGGCTAATATTACGTTTGATGATCAGCTCGATGCATTTGAGTTTGAACAAAACTCTAATGTTGATCAGCAATTAGGTATTTTACAAAGTAATGGCTTGGCAGATATAAAAGTGTGGATGCGATAATGCCCGACCAAGGTTATTGGTCAGGCATGGTGAGGTTAACTCTATTTGTTAAGCCAAGCTGGTAATATTGCAATCGACTCAGGGGCTGTAAATGCCGTACTGGTATCGGCGCTTATATCACCGCCTGCACTGCTTAAAATATTATTAAATCGCATAACCACATTATTTGACTTCTCAGCTACGTATAAATCTGTTCCGGTATACATAATATCAACAGGGTTACCCAGTAGGGTATTTGGACCGCTAATAGTGGTACTTATGTTTACCAAGCCCGATGCAGTTGCTACGTTATTCAATACGTATATTTTGCCATCGTCAGCAACTGCTGCGCTACCAACATCAGAGAGTATTAGCGAGCCACTTAGCGAGTCGTAGTCGATGCCGTGCATGTTGCTTGGTGCTGCTACTGCTGTACCTGCATTTGCTGGCGTTATAAGCCTATCCTCAACTGCAATATTAGTACTACCAGCCATTAGTTTGCTTTTAACTTCGTCAAATACAGCAACGGTTCCATTTGTTAGTGCTACAAAAGCTCGATCAGTGTTTGCATCGTAATCAACATCCCAAGGGCGAGCATCGTTTGCAAACGTAAGCGTCATTAATGGGCTTGCATCCCCTGTGGTGCAAGTTGAAAATATTGAAATGCTTGGAGTATCTGCATTATTTTCTGCAACTAAAATCATACCGCTATCAGAAGCCACATCAAGACCTTTAGGAGATATAAGGCCTGTATTCGAACCAGTAATAATGCTGTCTTGGTTCGTATTATAAGTTTGCCCATCTCTGTTTATTGCCACTTTATTTGAAATAACAATACCGCCAATTGAGGTTGTACTGTTATCGAACGTTGTATAACTATTACCCGCTTTATCAAAAGTTACACTTTCGATAGTTTGACTTGCATTATAGTTGCCAATTTCTGTGTTAAGTTGTGAACTTAATCGACTAATTTGCCCAGTTGTTTCACCTGCAGTGCCCGGATTACTACTTACAGCAACACCTAGCAGCGCCATATTAGCGGTATCACTATCTGAAATATCAGCCATCTCATTTTGTATACCCAGTTTAGTAATTGACTCAGGTTTAATTGTTGAGGTAACTAAATCAGGAGTGATATCGCCGCTCTCACCTGAAAATATATTGCTGAACACAAGAACAGCATCATTTGATTTTTCAGCTACACGTAAGTCACTACCTTCAAGGCTAATATCAACTGGGTTACCAAGCATTGTTGCTGGACCGGCAATACTTCGTGCAACGCTTACTAAGCCCTCTGCAGTTGAAGCATTATTAATTACAAATAACGAACCATCGGTTGCGTCTGAGGCACTGCCTACATCAGACAAAACAAGTTTATTAGTATTTGAGTCATAAACAATGCCGTGAATATTTACAGATATTTGCGTGCCATCATTATTACTTGGAGTAATTGTGCGGCTTGGCATTGCGGCAAATTCACCACCAACAAAATTATCATAAACGGCTACATCACCATTTGTTAGTGCTACATAAAGGCGGTCGTTAGATTCATCATAATCAACATCCCACGGCGCCGCTTCTGTAATAGTTGTGCCTAAAGGCGCTGCATCGCCCGCGGCTGTAGCGCCAAAAGTCGTTACTTGCATAGCGCCAAAGTCAGCAATAAAAACAAGGCCACTCTTTTGTGCTACAGCTATTCCTTTAGGGTTTACCAGTGTTGTGTTAGTACCTGTTATTTCGCGATCTGTATTAGCTGTATAGGTTGCGCCGTCACTACGATTTGCAAGCTGGCAAATAGTTTTAATACTGCCATTTTCGCTGTCGCTTGCTTGCAATAAATTACCTAAGCTATCAAATGCAACGCCTTCGTTAGCTGTTGTATTAAAGGTTTTTAGTTTAGAGGCGTTTTGGTTAATTAAATCGATAGTGCCTGTATTGCTCTCGCCATTGTTTGCCAAAATTAATGTGGCTGATGCAAAACCAGGGTTGCCATTTGTACCGTCGGTACCGTTTTGTCCATCGGTGCCTGCAATACCATCTACGCCGTTTTCACCATCGTCTGAGCTACAGCCTGTAATGCCGATTAATACTGCAAGTGTTAAAGCTGAAAAACTAAGCGTGTGTTTAAGTGTGTTTTTTTGTGTTGAATGAGTTGTTAAATTAGCTTTATTCATCATTTTTACCTTTTAAATATTCCATCAAATGTAGGTAAATAACGCGCTTGCTCATAAGGCATAGACTAAGCGGCACCGATTATTTACATGTTAACCTCATATCAATAACGGCTATAAAATGAAACTGGATGCAAAAAAGTTAAAATTAAAAACAAAAAAAGGAGCCTTGAGGCTCCTTTTTAATAAACTAAGTAAATAGCTTAAGCGATAAACGCCTTAATAGCGTTTAATATTCCTTGCTCGCCTAATCCCATTTCATCGTGCATTTCATCTTGCGTGCCGTGTTTAATAAACTCATCAGGAATACCTAAGTTAAGGATATTAATATCAGCTTTTTGCGTTGCCAAGTATTCATTAACTGCAGAGCCAGCACCGCCAGCAATCGCGTTATCTTCAAGCGTAACAAAGGTATCGTGGCTAGTAGCAAGCTCATTTAAAAGTGCAGTATCAAGTGGTTTAATAAAACGCATATTAACAAGCGTTGCATCTAATTCGTTAGCTGCAAGCTGGGCGTTTTCAAGTAATGTACCGAACGATAAAATGGCAATTTTACTGCCTTTCTTAATTGTATCTGCCTTACCTATTTCAAGCAGTTGCATAGTGCTTTCAATGTCTGCAGTACCTGCGCTACCTCGAGGGTAACGAACTGCAACAGGGCAGTTTTCTTTATAACCGGTGTATAGCATTTGGCGGCATTCGTTGGTGTCGCTTGGTGCCATAATTACCATATTTGGAATACAGCGCATAAAGCTTAAATCGTACGCACCTTGGTGAGTTTCACCATCGGCTCCAACAATACCAGCGCGGTCAATGGCAAATAATACAGGTAAGTTTTGCAGTGCAACATCATGTATTAATTGGTCATACGCACGTTGTAAAAAGCTCGAGTAAATAGCAACAACAGGTTTTAAACCTTCACAAGCAAAACCAGCTGCTAAAGTAACAGCATGCTGCTCTGCAATGGCCACATCAAAGTATTGATCTGGAAACTCTTTAGAAAAACGTACCATGCCAGAGCCTTCGCGCATTGCTGGCGTAATAGCCATTAACTTGCTGTCTTGCTTTGCCATGTCGCATAACCAATCGCCGAAAACTTTTGAAAAAGTAGCAGCGCTAGGTTTAGATTTAGGCAGGCTAGTTGTGCTCGGATCGAATTTTGGTACACCATGGTAGCCAATAGGATCGGCTTCAGCAGGTTTGTAGCCCTTACCTTTTTGCGTTTTTATATGTAAAAGCTGTGGGCCTTTTAAATTACGCATATTACGCAATGTATCTACAAGCATGTTTACATCGTGACCATCAATTGGGCCTATGTAATTTAGGCCTAATTCTTCAAAGAAGGTCCCCGGGATCATCATGCCCTTAATGTGCTCTTCCATTTTACTGGCAAGTTGCTTTACCGGAGGCACACCTGAGAGTAACTTTTTACTGCCTTCACGAATGTTAGTATAAAAGCTACCTGATAAAATTCGGGCAAAGTGATTTGTTAATGCGCCAACATTTTCTGAAATCGACATTTCGTTATCATTTAAAATAATAAGCATGTCTGATTTTACATCGCCTAAATGATTCATCGCTTCAAATGCCATGCCTGCGGTGATAGCTCCGTCACCAATAATGGCTACAGATTTTCGACCTTTGCCTTCTTTTTGGGCGGCAATAGACATACCTAAGGCAGCTGAAATAGAGGTGCTTGAATGACCTACGCTAAACGTATCGTATTGGCTTTCATCGCGAAAAGGAAAAGGGTGCAAACCGTCTTTTTGGCGAATAGTGTGCATTTGGTCGCGACGACCTGTAAGGATTTTATGTGGATAAGCTTGGTGACCCACATCCCAAACTAGGCGATCGTCTGGAGTGTTATAAACATAATGTAGCGCAACGGTTAGTTCAACCGTCCCTAAACCAGACGCTAGATGACCGCTACTTTGCGATACTGAGTTGAGTAAATAATCGCGCAGCTCATTGCTAAATGCAGGGAGTTTGTCTTGCGCTAAGTCACGCAATTGGGCTGGCTCGTCAACCAAATTAAGTAATGGATACTTGCTACTATCAAGTGTCATGGTTTTATATATATCCTTCGCTAACATTAATTCATTCAAAGCTTTTACGAATAATTAATGTTGAGTAATAATGTCAGTGCTAATTGCAATACGTATGAGCAAAAATTAGTGGTCACGCTCAATTAGGTAATTTGCTAGCGACGCAAGAAGTGTTGTGTCAGCATCTATATTTGCCAACGCTTCATGGGCTTGTTGTATTAAATTTTGCGCCTTTTCTTTAGCGCCTAGCATACCTAATAACGCCGGATATGTCGCTTTATTCGCGGCAATATCGGAGCCTTGTGGTTTACCTAAAGTAACCGTATCGCCTTCAACATCTAAAATGTCGTCGTGTACTTGAAACGCCAGCCCTATAGCATACCCAAAAATGCTTAAATTTTCTAAGGTTTGTTGATCTGCCTTTTCACTGCACAGTGCACCAAGTGTAATTGCACAATTAATTAAAGCTCCGGTTTTTAGCTTATGTATTCGCTCAAGCTCTTGTACGGTAATTACTTTATCTGTTGCTGCTATGTCAAGACCTTGTCCGCCTACCATGCCCTCAAGGCCTGATGCGTTGGCAAGCGTAGCAATCATTTTTACTTGTGTTTGCGACGAGCATGTAAATTTGTGATTCGCAATAAGCTCAAAGGCGAGTGTTTGTAGGGCATCACCGGCTAAAATTGCATTTGCCTCGCCAAATTCTATGTGGCAAGTAGGGCGGCCACGGCGTAAGTCGTCATCGTCCATAGCGGGCAAATCGTCATGAACTAGCGAATAGCTATGGATACACTCAATTGCAGCTGCAAGTACATGTAAGTCTTGCTGGTTTGCACCGAGCATTTTACCTGTGGCATAAACTAAAAATGGACGTAATCTTTTACCGCCATTAAATAATCCATACTGGGTGGCGTTCTTGACTGTTTCTTCAGTATCGAGAGGCTGTTTAAAATGCTGTTGTAAGGTCGCTACTACATCTTTTTGAGCACGTTCGATATAATTATTTATGCTCACAGCTATTCCATATCATTATCAAAATTCGTAAGAACTGACTTTTCGCCATTCCCCATCAAAATTGATACTTTTTGTTCTGCTTGCTGTAATTTACCTGATGAAGCACTTGCTAATGCAATTCCACGCTCAAATTGCTTTAACGATTGCTCAAGCGATAAGTCACCTTGTTCCATGTCACTAACGATTGTAGATAATTCTTCTAGTGCTTGTTCGAAACTTAAGTTTTCAGGTTTTTTAGTCGCCATCTTTATTTCAGCTTACATAATAAATTTAGGGGTCAATTTTAGGGGGAATGCTAAACTAGGTCAAAGGATGATATTGGTTTTTTACTTTTATAACGTTAAATTATATTTCAAGTGTATTAATAAAGCCTTAATAGCGGTCTGTTAGTTTAATAAATCAATTGATAATTAGGTAGCCCTTATAACTTGATCTAAAATAGTGCTAAAGGCTGCTTTTTATGTTTATTTATAAAAATGGCTTAAGCAATTCAATATGTTGCCGATAAGCAGTTAATAATAAAAGTTTATGATAAGGCCATTAAGCATGAAACTTCTGGAGGAAATGTGGATTTAGCAACCATAATCGGGATCCTAGGCGCAATTGGCTTAATTGTCATGTCTATGTTTATGAGTAGTAGCGGTGAAATGGCTATGTTTGCCGATGCTCCTTCTAGTGTAATTGTATTTGGTGGTTCACTTTTCATTGTTTTATCAAATTTCACCATGTCGCAGTTTTTGGGTATAGGTAAAGTTGTTGCTAAAGCGTTTATGTTTAAAATTGAAACGCCAGAAGAGCTTATTGAAAAAGCAGTAGAACTTGCTGATTCAGCTCGTAAAGGGGGCTTTTTAGCACTCGAAGAAGCTGAAA
This sequence comes from Pseudoalteromonas sp. SR45-1, assembly GCF_014163655.1. Lineage (NCBI taxonomy): Bacteria > Pseudomonadati > Pseudomonadota > Gammaproteobacteria > Alteromonadales > Pseudoalteromonadaceae > Pseudoalteromonas > Pseudoalteromonas sp. SR45-1. The sequence continues at coordinate 224,915 of NZ_JACJDR010000005.1, forward strand.
TCCCAAATCCATTTATGCGCAAAGGCGTCGACATGCTTGTTGATGGCCATGACGCAGATGTTGTTCGCGCCACACTTCAAAAAGACATCTCTTTAACCACTACTCGACATGAAATGGGTGCAGGCTTATTTAAGTCATTAGCCGATATTGCACCAGCAATGGGAATGATTGGTACTCTAATTGGCTTAGTTGCAATGTTATCTAACATGGATGACCCAAAAGCAATTGGCCCGGCAATGGCGGTAGCGCTTTTAACAACTTTATATGGTGCGTTTTTAGCCAATGTTGTGGCAATTCCTATTCAGGTAAAACTTGAACTGCGTAAAGACGAAGAAGCTATGAATCAGCGTTTAATTTTAGATGCTATTTTAGGTATACAAGATGGCCAAAATCCAAAAGTTATCGAAGGTATTTTGAAAAATTACTTAGCTGAATCTAAACGCAAAGTAGATACCGAGGAGTAATTATGTCTGATCAAGAGTGCAAATGCCCACCACCAGGCCTACCAGCATGGATGGGAACGTTTGCCGATTTAATGTCACTGTTAATGTGCTTTTTTGTACTCTTGCTTGCGTTTTCAGAAATGGATGTACTTAAGTTTAAACAAATTGCGGGCTCTATGAAGTTTGCTTTTGGTGTGCAGAATAAAATTGAAGTAAAAGATATCCCTAAAGGTACCTCTGTTATTGCTATGGAGTTTACCCCAGGCAAACCAGAGCCAACCCCAATAGAAACCATTCAGCAGCAAACAGTCGAAATGACTCAACAAATGTTAGAGTTTCAGGCTGGAGATGAAAGCTCAGCTGGCGGCAGGCAAGAACAACGCGGGGATAAACGTGGTGGCGAATCTCGTAGTACTTCTCAAGAGCAATCGTCAGAGCAAGCAACTTCAGCGGCCGATCAGGAACAAACTAACGAGCTCGTTAAAAAAATCGCGCAGCAGCTTGAAAAGCAAATAATAGATGGTGCAATTGAGCTTGAATCTTTAGGGCAGCAAATAATTATTCGTATTAGAGAGAATGGTTCATTTCCTTCGGGTAGTGCATTTTTACAACCTAAGTTTAAACCCATAATTCAAGATATTGGTGTACTGTTAAAAGATGTACCTGGCGAAATAACTGTATCTGGCCATACCGACGATTTTCAGGTATCGAATGAGCTATATATTAATAATTGGGACTTATCGTCAAAGCGAGCTGTAGCTGTAGCAAGCGAGCTGCAAACGGTGCAAGGGTTTGATAAAAACCGCATGATGGTAGTGGGGCGAGCTGATACTCGTCCACTTGTTCCAAACGATTCAAATGAAGATCGCCGAAGAAACCGTCGAGTAGAAATATCAATCCTGCAAGGTAAGGCTAAAGAGTCTGCTCCTATTGATGTGCGCTAAGTTATTGCTTGTGTTATATTTCACTATGTTTGTTTTGATTTAAGGTACTTAATTGCCTTAAGTATCTTGGCAATTTCGTCATTTTAGCTTACAGTACATTTCCTTAACATATGTAATGGAGTGCCTGTGAAAATAATCAATAAATATTGCGACATGCCGGGTAATGGTGATGGTACTGATGACGATAAAAAAACAAAATAGGGCAGAGTATTTTGCCTGAATGGTTTTTATATATTGTTAGTATTTTAAGCAAAAGCTGGGTTTTAATGCTAAGTCCGGCTATTTTTATATTTTTTGTATTTAAAGATCGCCTAGCCTTTCGATTTGTATTACTTACCGCAGCTTTTTTCCTCTTTGGTAACCTAACTGCTTCAAGCCTACGAGCGTTTGATGACATTTATATTTATCGTTATTTAGTTTGGGCGATCACAGATATTATTTGGATGGCACTTATAGCTTACTGGGGTATAAAGGATAAAGTTTATTTATGGCAATGTGTTATTGGGCAACTAGTTGTTATTGGCGCACCTATATTACAACTATTCCGATTAGTTGACCGCCATTTGTGGGATTTAGCTTACAGTACCGTTATTTATCAGACCCTAATGCCATTTATCAATATTGCCACGGTGGTTGTATGCTATTTACCTTTAATTATCCTTTTCACTAAGCAAGGTAGTGTAAAGTCAAAAATAGAAAACTCCCCACCTTCAAAATAGCTGTGCTAAACTACTGTTTATATAAACAGTGAGTGAGCGACTCCCATGAAACTCTACATTGCAGAAAAACCATCACTAGGCAGAGCAATTGCTGATGCCTTACCAAAACCACATAAAAAACATGATGGTTATATAGAAGTCGCTAATGGCGATTGTGTATCGTGGTGTATTGGGCATTTGCTAGAACAAGCAGAACCCGATGACTATGATGAGCGCTTTAAAAAATGGCAGTTTGAACACTTACCTATAATACCTGAACAGTGGAAGTTAAAAGCCAAAACCAAAACTCGCAAACAGCTCACTGTTTTAAAAAAATTAATTAAACAGGCCTCGCAACTTATTCACGCTGGCGATCCAGACCGTGAAGGCCAGCTACTAGTCGATCAAGTAATAGAAGAAGCCAAAATAAGTCAGGCTAAAAAGCAAAGTACGCAACGTTTACTCATTAGTGATTTAAATTTGTCCGCAGTAAAAAAATCACTGGGTACTATGCGTTCTAATCGAGATTTTATTCCGTTAAGTGTATCTGCTTTAGCGCGCTCTCGTGCTGATTGGCTATTTGGTATGAATTTAACGCGTGCATATACGTTAGCAGGGCAAAAAGCAGGGTTTGGTAATGTACTTTCGGTAGGGCGAGTACAAACCCCTATTTTAGGTCTTGTTGTTAATAGAGATAACGAAATAGCGAACTTTGTATCTAAGCCTTTTTACGATGTATTGGCGCATTTGCTTACTCCTGATAATCAACCATTCATAGCTAAGTGGGTTCCAAGCAAAGCATGTGAGCCACATCAAGATGAAGAAGGGCGAATACTTAACAAAGCTCTTGCAGAAAATGTTGCTTCACGTATTACAAAGCAAAGTGCTGAGCTTACTTTACTCGACCAAAAACAAAAAAAGCAAAGTGCTCCATTACCTTATAATTTATCTGCTCTGCAAATAGATGCCGCTAAAGCATTTGGTATGCCAGCTCAAAAAGTATTGGATATTTGCCAAATACTTTACGAACGTCATAAACTAATTACTTACCCACGCTCAGATAATCGTTATTTACCTAAAGATCACCATCAAGAAGCATCTGCTATTTTAAAGGCAATAAGTGCAAATGGGGGGCAAAGCAGTGAATTAGTAAACGGGGCTGATGTAAAAAAGCGTAGTAAATGTTTTAACGATTCAAAAGTAGCTGCCCATCATGCCATTGTGCCTACGGCTAAGCAGTTAAAGTCAGCGAGTTTGAGCGGTGACGAAGCAAAGGTATATCAATTAATAAGCCGTCATTACTTAATTCAGTTTTATCCCGACTATATATATAACGAAACTAAAGCTGAGGTAATTATTGCTGGTGGGCTTTTTAAGGCAAATGCAAAGCAAGATGTAAGCTTGGGTTTTAAGGTGTTAATGGGTAAATCTGAATTAAAAGATGAAGCCTCGCTACCTCCTTTAACAAAAGGTATGCCTCTTTTTTGCGATAAAGGCGAAGTAGTCGAAAAGCATACATCACCCCCTGCTTATTTTACCGATGCCACATTGTTGGCTGCGATGACGGGCATTAGCCGTTATGTTAAAGATCCACAAATTAAAAAAGTATTAAAAGACACTGATGGTTTAGGTACGGAGGCAACACGTGCGGGAATAATCGAGTTGCTATTTAAGCGGCGTTTTTTAAAACGTGAAGGTAAGTCAATTAGAGCGACCGAAACGGGACTTGCTCTTATTAGCGTATTACCACAAGGTTTAGCGAGTCCTGATTTAACCGCAAAGTGGGAGTCGAGCTTAGGTGATATTGCACAGCAGGCAATGAGTTATCAGCAATTTTTACAGCCTTTACTTGCTGACCTAAATGGGTTTGTTCAATTAGCAGCAAACTGCGATAGCAATGCATTTGCGAAGTTACCAAAAACCTCACCTAAAAAACGTTTTGCTAAACGAGGTGGAAAAGCGACCTTTAAAAAGTCGAGTTATAAAAAAAGCTCTGTTGCTAGTTAGCAACAGAGCTTTTTTATTAAACGATATTACTCAACCTGAACTCTGTTTGAGATAGATTTATTATCCAGAACTCAGGTTACTTATTAAATAAAGCAACAGCAGCGTTACTCATTGCTTTTATTCCAGTAGGAATAGCAACTTTATAATCTGGTGCAAATTTACTAGAGTGTAGAGAAGGGAGTACCTCACCTGTTTTTATTGAATCTGCATATTGTGCTTGGTTTACGCCTCCTAGCCAAAAGAGGGTGATAGGGATATTTTCATCGGTGCGCCCGTATAGGCCAAAATCTTCACCCGCCATTACAGCTTGTGTTTCAAGTACATTAGTATCGCCAATTGCGCTGGCAATAGAGTTTCTAACAATGTCTGTTTGTGCAGGGTTATTATAAGTAGATGGAATCGATTCATCTTCATGTACATATATTACAGGGTAGTTAGATTCATTTAAGCCAGCACTTTGTGCAATACCTGCGGTGATTCGTTTTATTGCTGCTATTTGAGCGCTTCTTACATCGGGGTTATAGCTTCTAAGAGTGAGTTGTAGTTTTACTTCATCCGAAATCACATTATGTTTTGAGCCACCATGAATAGACCCCACTGTAATCACAGAAGGCTCAAGCGGTGAAAGCTCTCGGCTTGTGATTGTTTGCAAAGCAAGTACAGTGCGTGCAGCTATAACCACTGGGTCTATAGTTGTATGAGGGTAAGCACCATGACCACCTTTACCTTTAATTGTAATATCGACAGAATCTACACTTGCCATCGTGTATTCATTTTTCATTGATACCTTACCAGCGGGGACGCTAGCGCTTACATGTAAAGCAATTATATGATCAGGTTTTGCATATTTACTAAATAGTCCTTCGCTTAACATCGCTTTAGCACCCCCACCTACTTCTTCTGCAGGCTGTGCAACCATCATTAATGTACCTTGCCACTGTTTTTTATGAGCAATTAACTGCTCTGCAGTTCCAATAAAAGAGCTCATGTGGATATCGTGGCCACAGCCGTGCATTACACCTACTTTTACACCGTGCTCGTCTATTACTTTGACTTTTGAGGCATAGGATTTTCCTGTTTGCTCAATAATAGGTAAGCCATCAGTATCAGTGCGGATCATTACTGTCGGCCCCTCACCATTTTTATAAATACCAACTACTCCAAAGCCACCTACATTACTTGTTACTTTAAAACCCAGCTGAGTTAATCTATCTGCTATCTTTTTACCTGTTTTTTGTTCGTGATAAGAAAGCTCTGGGGATTGGTGTAAGTCGAGGTAAAACTTTTCAATAGCTGGCATGGCTTTGCTTAAATTCAAATCGAGTCCATTTGCTTGTACTAATGGGCTTGCTAATAAAAGTATTGCACTTAGGTAAGTTAATTTCATATTTTCCCTTATTGTTGAATATGTATACCGAGTGATTTAGGTATATGACTTGTAATTATTATGTTCACCACCATATAAAAACCTAAATAGACGAATATGGCAATCAATTCAATGAGCAACATAGTTAGTATTAATGAGCAAAACCTTCAACAAGTACTCGGTGAAACATCACAACAAAAATTGGTGTTGCTTAACTTTTTCTCTCCTCAAAGTCCTGACTGCATCGGACAGGCTGCAATTTTAGATAAAGTAGCAGCAGAAAATGCAAGCTATATAGTAGTAGCAAACTTAGATTGCGATGCAGAACAAGCACTCGCTTCTCAACTTGCGCAACAAGTTGGTCTGCAAACACTGCCTACGCTTGTATTATTAAAAGACTCCGCACCAGTAGATTTACTTGCAGGTGTTCAAAGCGAAGCGCAAATACGCGAAGCCCTAGCAAAGCATTTACCTGCGCAACAAGACTTACTATTAGAGCAAGCAAAGCAAGCGTTATTAAAGTCAGATTTAAATGCTGCATTTAATTATGCAAAGCAAGCTTATGAAATAGACAGCGGTAATGCACGTATCAAGTTAGTGCTAGCAGACATATGTATTCAAATTCACAAGGTAGATGAAGCGCAAGCGCTTATAAATACAATAGATGCACAAGAGCAAGATGCTTACTTTAATAATATAAAAGCAAAATGCGAAGCCGCGCTTGAGGCAAAAGATTCACCAGAGATTAAAGAAAAGCAACAACAAGTAGAAAAGTATCCAAATGACTTAGAATTAAAAGAAGAGCTCAGTATTTTACTTAATGAAGCAGGCAGAAAAGAAGAAGCATTGGATGTACTGTTTACAGTTCTACAAAAAGATCTGAACTTCAACGAAGCAAAACCAAGCTTTTTAGCCATTATTGCCTCTTTACCTGATGGCGACGCACTCGCAGCTAAGTATCGTCGCAAGTTATATAGTATTTTATACTAGGGTCTGTTGCTCTTTGCGGATTAAAATTTGTTCAAACTAGGGGGTGTTTAATCGCGGCGCGAGATTTGTAACCTAGTGGGCTAAGTAAAAACCGAGTAACAAAGAGTAAATAGCCCCTAGGAAGAACCCTTTGGGCAGCGCCTGTTTGGCATTAATGCTACGTTATCGCCTATTTATGGGGAGTAACCACACTACATAGGCTCTGCCTTGCCTGAATACCAAACAGGCTGCTGCAAATTTAACCTTGAAAGATAAACAGACCCTAGATTCTAATAACTATTACTTTTAAGAAGCACCTACATAAGGTGCTTTTTGCATTTTTAAGGTTTTAATTAATAGCTTTAGTATGGTTTAGCTATGTAAAAAGAAGAGTTATCAACAGGGTTTTGTGAGTAACTTGTGCTTATCGTGTGTGCTTGCTTGGGGCTTAATTTTAATTACTATTTTATGCAAATAACGCTTGCGTAAAATCCGCCGCTCCCTATAATGCGACCCCACTGAGACGGGAAACAGCAACGCATAGCGAGGCACGAACAACTCAGGGTGTTAAGTAAAACTTAGATTGAATCTTTTTAGAAAGTTTAAATTCAAGTGTTGACAAAAAAATAGGAAAGCGTAATATGCGCAGCCCTAGCGAGATAAAGTTCAACTTTATAATCGCAACGTTCTTTAACAATATAAAGCAATCATCTGTGTGGGCACTCGTACAGATTGAGTTCTAACAGCCAACCTACTTAGGTAGCGAGGCAAACAAATTAGAGTCTCAATTGAAAACTGAGTGACCAACAGAAGTAACTTATTTATAAGTTGCTTCGGCACAGTCAATTCAATATCGAAAGATATTAAAAAATTCAGAATTCATTGAGCTGTCGAAAGACATAAAACTTTTTAATTGAAGAGTTTGATCATGGCTCAGATTGAACGCTGGCGGCAGGC